>JANNRX010000185.1:0-16150 GCA_031401875.1 Hyphomicrobiales bacterium
CAGATATCGAAGGCCTGTTCATGGGTCAATTGAACTGACTAAACGAAAACTATCGGAGTGCCTCATGGCTGCGACATTCGACTTGACCGACATCAAACGCAGGATGCAAGGTGCAGTCACTGCGCTCAGGCATGATCTGTCCTCGCTGCGCACAGGCCGTGCCTCGTCCAACCTCCTCGATCCCATCGAGGTGGAGGCCTACGGGGCCATGATGCCCCTCAATCAGGTGGCGACTGTTTCGGTGCCTGAGGCCAGGCTTCTGTCCATCCAGGTCTGGGACAAAAGCATGGTGCAGGCGGTCGAAAAGGCCATCCAGAAATCGGATCTGGGCATGACGCCGAATACCGAAGGTCAGGTCATCCGCCTGCGTGTGCCGGAAATGAACCAGCAGCGCCGTATGGAAATGGTCAAGGTGGCTCATAAATACGCCGAGCAGGCGAGGGTGGCCGCTCGCCATGTGCGTCGTGATGGCATGGATCTTTTGAAAAAACTCGAAAAAGACGGTGACATGAGCGAGGATGACCAAAGTCGCAACAATGATTTGGTGCAGAAGGCGACTGATCAAACGATTGCGGATATCGATGGGGCTCTCGCATCGAAGGAAAAAGAGATCATGCAGGTCTGATGATGTCAGGCAACTCGGCCATTGCTGAGGCGATCATGCCGGATGCCGATCTGGCAGGCGGCGGCGCGTCCGTGCCTACGCACGTGGCGATCATCATGGATGGCAATGGACGTTGGGCGAAGCGACGGCATCTGCCGCGCTTTGAAGGGCACAGGCGCGGTGTCGAGGCCGTGCGCCGCACCGTGCGTGCCAGCATTGAACTGGGTATTCGATATCTGACCATCTACAGTTTTTCATCCGAGAACTGGACGCGTCCTGCGGCCGAAATCGCGGAATTGATGGGGCTTCTGAAACGCTTTATCCGCAATGATCTGGCTGATCTGCACAAGCAGAATATCCGTGTGAAGATCATCGGAGATCGCAC
Source organism: Hyphomicrobiales bacterium (assembly GCA_031401875.1). GTDB lineage: Bacteria > Pseudomonadota > Alphaproteobacteria > Rhizobiales > Beijerinckiaceae > JADCCX01. The sequence goes on from JANNRX010000185.1 coordinate 990, forward strand.
TGATTTATCAGAGGATATTTGTAATCTGCTTGTGGATGCCGAGAGCCTGACGGCGCAAAACTCCGGATTGACACTGATTGTGGCTTTCAATTACGGCGCGCGGCAGGAAATTGCGGCTGCCATGCGCAGCATTGCCGGGCGTGTAGCCGAAGGCACGCTGGCTCCTTCCGGAATTGATGCTGAACTGATAAGTGCTTCATTGATGACATCCGGAATCCCCGATCCCGACTTGCTGATCCGTACGTCAGGGGAGCAGAGGCTTTCCAATTACCTGCTCTGGCAGCTGGCCTATGCGGAGTTCGTGTTTTTGCCCGTGCTCTGGCCGGATTTTGACAAGGCGTCTCTTGAAGAGGCTCTGATGCAGTTTCAGATCAGGGATCGTCGCTATGGCGGAATTGGTGCAGGTGCGTGAGCGCAACACCTGCAAAGGGTCCGCCATCGCCCGTCCCCGAGCAAGGGCGCTCTGAACTGACACTGCGCGTTTTTTCCGGCGTCATCATGGCCACTGTTGCCATTGGCAGCGCGATCTATGGCGGCTGGCTGTTCGCCCTGATCTGGACCGGCGCATCGCTTGCAGTCGCCTTTGAATGGCAGCGTCTGGTGCACAAGGAGATGCATGGAGGCCCGTTCCTGTTGGCTGCAGCCTCTGTATTGTTGGCTGCTGCTGGCGCATGGCTCATTATGCCCTCTCTGCTGCTCGCGGCCTTTGCCCTTGCCGTGATCGCTGGGCTTCTGGCCCCCAGAAACACCGGGTTGGAAACCGTTGCCGGCGTTTTCTACGCTGCAGGACTTTGTTCCGCTGTCATTCTGTGCCGCGGACAGGGCCATGACGGCCTTATCGTGATCTTCTGGCTGTTCGCCGTTGTCTGGGGCACGGATATTCTGGCTTACTTCACGGGTCGCACGTTTGGTGGACCGAAACTCTGGCCCAATGTCAGTCCGAAGAAGACCTGGTCTGGTGCCATGGGCGGTCTTGTTGGAGGCGTCGTCATAGGGTGCCTGTTGCTGGTGCTGTTTGGTGTCAAGCCTGCCCTGCCGCATATTGTGCTTTCGGCCACATTTTCTGTTCTCACTCAGGCGGGGGATCTGTTTGAATCCTTTCTCAAAAGGCGTTACGGCGTGAAGGATTCCGGTTCGCTGATTCCCGGCCATGGTGGTTTCATGGACAGGCTTGACGGCTTCATTGTCGCGGTCGTTGCTGCGGCCGCCTTTGGGGCCTTGCGGGGTGGGTACAACAGCGTTTCTGCTGGACTCCTGCAGTGGTAGGGCCTCTGCTTTTGCGTAAATTTACCAGTCTGACCGGTAAAGCATGGGCGTGATGCCCTATTTTTGTTACAGTTGAGGTGCGTCACGGTGTGATTGTGTGGAGCTTGTGAGGAATTGATGGATTTTGTTTCGGCTCTTGGCTCCAACCTGTGGTCAGTGCTCTCTTATGCACTGCCTTTTCTGTTTCTGCTTTGCGTCGTGGTCTTTATTCACGAGCTTGGGCATTTTCTGGCCGGCCGCTGGTGCGGCGTCAAAGTGAAGACCTTTTCCGTCGGGTTTGGTCCCGAAATCCTCGGATTCAATGACAGATACGGTACACGGTGGCAGTTTTCCGCCATTCCCCTGGGGGGCTATGTCAAGTTTTTTGGCGATCTCAATGCCGCCAGCTCCCCTGATTTTGCCAATGCCGAGCGGATGTCCGAGGCAGAAAAGCAGATGAGCTTTCCCCATAAAAGCGTAGGCCAGCGCGCCTTCATCGTTGCCGCCGGGCCGATGGCCAACTTTCTGCTGTCGATTGTCCTCTTCGCCGGACTCGCCATGGCTTATGGCCGCCTGGTTGTTGATCCGGTTGTCGGCACAATCGTGCCAAACTCAGCCGCTGAACGCGCCGGATTCATGCCGGGCGACAAGATCATGCGGATCAACGGCGCTGAAATTGTCAGCTTCGAAGCGTTGCAGCGGCTTGTGAGCGCGAGCCCCGAAATTCCTCTGACCGTTGTTTTGCAGCGCCGTGGCTCGGAAACAACACTGAGCGTGACCCCCGAACTGAAGGAAATCAAGAGCCGTCTCGGTGTTGCACGGATCGGCCGCCTTGGCATTGGCGCAAGCCCGGAGACGGCCAGCGTTCGCACCGAGACATTCGGACCTCTCAAAGCCCTTGCCCACGGTGTGAGCGAGACCTGGCATGTGGTCGAGCGCACCATGTCTTACATTGGTAAGCTGATGATCGGCAGGGAATCCGCGGATCAGCTGAGTGGATTGCCAAGAATCGTCCAGGCCTCGGGAGAAGTGACCCAATCCAGCGGATTTTCCGGCCTTCTTGCCTTGACAGCGCTGATGTCAGTGTCGATCGGCTTGCTGAATCTGTTCCCAATTCCGTTGCTGGACGGTGGTCATCTGATGTTCTACGCCTATGAATGGCTGCGCAAGAAACCACTTTCCGAGCGCAAGCAGGAGATCGGCTTCAAAATCGGTTTCGCACTTGTTATTGGTCTCATGATCTTCGCGACATGGAATGATATCCTCCATTTCGTATCATTGTGAGTCACATTTGGCGTTGCGCCCGTGACACGGATAACGAAATTCAAACGACATCATTCAAACTTGGTTGCAAGTCTGGATAAGTCCGTTAGAAGCATAAAACTAAATTGGGCGTCAAAACGCCTGTTTGCGATTCCCGGCCGGGATTGTTGAAAATAGACGAGCGAAATTGATGAAAAAGAATTTTGGAACTCGCCTCAGAAGTCTTTCGGCAGGTCTTTGCCTGGCGACCTTCCTGACGGCTCCCGCTTTTGCGCAGGCCATTGTGGTTCAGGGCAACCAGCGTGTGAGCGCTGACACAATTCGTTCTTACTTTACTGGAGAAAAACTGGATCAGGCTGGCATCGATCGCGCTGTCAGCGGCATGCGCAGTTCCGGCCAGTTCTCCAATGTACGTACTTCCCGTACGGCGGGAGGTGGGCTCGTTGTTTCTGTCGTTGAAAACTCTGTGGTGAACCGCGTGACCCTTGCTGGCAACAGCAAGGTTACATCCGATCAGCTTTTCAGTGAATTGCAGACAAAGTCCCGCGGGCCGTTCAATCAGGCCGTGGTTGATGCTGATGCTCAGCGCCTTGCCGAGATTTACCGCAGGGTTGGCCGCAGTGATGCGCGTGTCACTGTGTCAACCGAAGCTGCCGAGAATGGCCGTATCAATGTCACCTTCAATATTGTCGAAGGTGGCAAGACTGGCATCAACAGCATCAATTTTGAAGGAAACCGCGCTTTTGGTTCAACGCGGCTGCGCAATCTGATGCAGTTGACCGAGTCAAACCTGCTGAGCTTCCTCAAATCATCGGATGTCTATGATCCTGACCGTCTTGCTGCGGACGTTGACGGCATCCGTCGGCATTATCTGAAGAATGGCTACATTGATGCCCGCGTGGTTTCCTCCAGCGCAATCTACAGCGACGAAAAGCGCGGGTATATCATTACCATTGTGATCGATGAAGGCGAACAGTACCGGGTTGGTGCAGTGGATGTAGACTCCCGCATTCCTGCGGTTGAAGCAGCGGCTTTGCGCGGTCAGGTGCTGACATCGGCCGGTTCGATTTACAATGCCGAGCAAGTGGAAAAGACCATCGAGGGAATGACTGTTGCGGCTGCTCGTCGTGGTCAACCCTTTGTGCAGGTTCGTCCCCGTGCAGACCGTGATAATGCCAATCGCACGGTTAACCTTGGTTACACTGTTGATGAAGGTCCGCGTATTTTCATTGAACGCATCAATGTGCGTGGAAACACTCGCACGCGCGATGAAGTCATTCGTCGCGAATTTGATGCTGGCGAAGGTGATGCCTTCAACAAGGCGCTGATTGATCGCGCCGAGCGCCGTCTGAAGTCACTGAGCTATTTCAAATCGGTCAGGATCAGCCAGGAACCCGGTTCCGCTCCTGACCGTGTGGTCCTCAATGTCGATGTTGAAGACCAGTCGACGGGACAGTTTTCAATCGGTGCCGGCTTCTCGACCAGCGATGGCGTGCTTGGTGAAGTCTCGATCGCCGAATCAAACTTCCTGGGCCGCGGACAGTTCGTGCGTCTCGCCTTCTCCACAGGGCAACGCTCACGCAGTGCTGAATTGTCCTTCACCGAGCCCTACTTCCTTGGACAGCGGGTTTCTGCCGGATTTGATATTTTCACACGCTTTACCGACAACAAGGAAACATCGCGGTTCGAAAGCAGGACGACTGGCGGAACCATCCGCTTCGGTGTTCCTGTCACGGAAGAGCTTGGTCTTGGTGTCCGCTACTCCCTTTTCCAGACTCGGATATCGATCCCCAACACGGCCAAAGACCCTTTCAACGACTGTAACGTTCCAATTGCAGGCATTACGCCGAGCCCCGCCACGACGACCCTTAACTGTCTGACAAATGGTGAAGCCTCGCTTGCGGTCAAGGAAGCACAGGGACGTTATGTAACCTCTCTCGTCGGTCTGAACCTGACCTATAACACGCTCGATAATACCAAAAATCCAACGACGGGTATTCTTGCTGAAATCAGGCCTGAGGTTGCAGGACTGGGCGGTGATTCCCGCTTCACCCGCGTCACGGCTGATGCACGCTACTATTATCCAGTGGCCGATGATGTGGTTGGCTTCCTGCGTGTGCAAGGTGGCCATATTCGTAGTTTTGGCAGTGACAGGCTTCGTCTGACAGACCATTTCAACCCTGGTCCAAGCCTGGTGCGCGGCTTCGCTCCCGGTGGCCTGGGACCGCGCGATCTTGCGACAGATGCAAGGACCGGTTCTCTGGGTGGAACCACCTATTTTGGTGGAACGGCTGAGGTGCAGTTTCCGATCTTCGGTCTGCCCAAAGAGATTGGTTTCCGCGGTGCTGTTTTTGCTGATGCCGGTTCTGTGTTCGATTATGACGGCTTCAGAAATTTCTCCTTGGGGACACGGACAGTGGGAATTCCTGGTGGTGGTTGTACAACATCCGTTGTTGGATTGCTGACTCAGGCCAATTGCCTTGCGGTCCGCGACAGGAACGTCATCCGTTCCTCGGTTGGTGCAAGCCTTCTGTGGCAGTCCCCTATCGGACCGATCCGCTTTGACTATTCCTTCCCGCTGGCGAAGGACAGAAACGACCGCACGCAGGCCTTCCGGTTCTCCGGTGGCGGCAGTTTCTAACCATCAGGACTGGCGAGGCACTCCTGTGCAACGCCATCTTGCCTCATGACTTTGCAAAATCCTTTTTTCCCATCTCCACCGCGGTTTACGCTTGCAAGACTTGCGGAGATTTCGGGGTGTGCCCTGCCTGAGGGGATTGATCCTCTACGGGAATTTGCAGGGATCGGACCGCTGGATGCAGCGGGCCCTGATGCGGTCAGTTTTCTCGATAACCCTCAATATGTCGGACAAGCGGCAACCACGGCTGCTGGTCTTTGTGTAGTCGGGCAACGTCATGCAGATAAGGTGGCACAAACCGCTGTTGTTTTCGTGGCGCGCGAACCCTACCGCGCTTTTGCCAAGATTGCGGCTGCTTTTTATCCGGCGTCCATGCGGCCACAATCCATCTTTGGCGCAACGGGTGTCTCGGCAGGCGCTTTCATTCATCCCGATGCAAAGCTTGAAGCAGGCGTCATTGTTGATCCTGGCGTGATTATCGGTGCAGGTGCCCAGATCGGTTCGAACACGGTGATCTGTGCCAACGCCGTGATTGGTCCTTCCGTGACCATCGGACGCGACAGCGCCATTGGCCCCAATGTCTCCATCACCCATGCCCATCTTGGCAATCGTGTCATCATTCATGCCAGTTGCAACATCGGGCAGGATGGTTTTGGCTTTGCCATGGGCCCGCAAGGCCATCTGAAGGTACCACAGACTGGCCGGGTCATCATTCAGGATGACGTTGAGATCGGCGCTGGAACCTGTGTTGACCGGGGAATGAACCGCGATACAATCATTGGCGAAGGCACAAAAATCGACAATATGGTGCAGATCGCACATAATGTGACAGTTGGCAGGCATTGTGTGATTGTCGCGCAGGTCGCCCTTGCAGGAAGTTCCGTGCTGGAAGATTTCGTCGTCATTGGTGGGCAGTCCGGCGTGATCGGCCATGCAACAGTTGGTATGGGTGCACAGATCGCAGCCGTCAGCGCTGTCGCTCGTGATGTGCCCCGCGGTGAGCGCTGGGGGGGAACGCCTGCGAAACCTATTCGAGAACTTTTTCGGGAGATGGCCGCGATTGACAGGCTGGCGCGTGGCCGAGCGGCGGGAACGAAGTCGGGGAGTGATCAATGACAGATATCAAGCCGGCTGAGGACAGCGTGCAGAAAGTCCATGAAACCATTGATATTCAGCGGATTTTGCATCTCCTTCCGCATCGTTACCCTTTTCTTCTGGTGGATCGGATCATCGAGATCAATGGGGCGCAGTCGTGCATCGGCATCAAGAATGTCACGTATAATGAGCCGCAGTTTCAGGGGCATTTTCCAGGACAGCCGATCTTGCCTGGTGTCATGATCATCGAGGGTATGGCGCAGGCGGCAGGCTGCGTTGCCTTGCTTTCAGGCACAGCAGGTGCGCGCGCCAAGATGGTCTATTTCATGACTGTCGATAAAGCGAAGTTTCGCAAGCCCGTCGTTCCTGGCGATGTTCTCGAATACCATATGTCGTTGCTCAATCGTCGCAAGAACATGTGGTGGTTTCGCGGTGAGGCCAAGGTTGCGGGGGTCATCTGCGCCGAGGCTGAATTGGGTGCCATGATTATTTCTGAATAAGCATTGCGATGGTTCAGCCACTCCAGCTCGACTGTGCCGGGTTGGATGAAGGGTATCGAACAGAAGAAGCCGGTCATGAACCGGATAGAGGATAGTCTTTTGAACACAATCCATTCAATGTCCGTGATCCATCCGGATGCAAAGCTGGGTGATGGCGTCAGCATTGGCCCGTTCTGCACCGTCGGTCCGGATGTTGTGCTGGGCGATGGCGTTACCCTGATCAGTCATGTCGCGGTGGCAGGACACACGACAATTGGCGCGCGCACAAGGGTATTTCCCTTTGCATCGCTGGGGCATGAGCCTCAGGATCTGAAGTTCAAAGGCGAAAAATCAACGCTTGTGATCGGGGCGGATTGCACCTTCCGCGAAGGAGTCACCATCAACCCCGGAACGGCCGCAGGAACGATGACCACAATCGTTGGCGATCAGTGCGTTTTTCTGGCGAATGCCCACATCGCGCATGATTGCAAACTGGGCAAGGGCGTCATCTTCTCGAACAATGTCATGCTGGCGGGCCATTGCACGGTGGGTGATTATGTCATCATGGGGGGCGGTGCCGCCGTGCATCAGTTTGTGCGCATCGGTGACCATGCTTTCATCGGGGCGATGTCGGGTATCGGCAATGACGTGATTCCCTATGGCATGGCCCTCAATCAGCAGCGTGAAGCGCATCTCTCGGGCCTGAACATCATCGGTCTGAAACGTCGTGGCTTCTCGCGCGAGCATATCCACGAATTGCGGCGCGCCTATCGTTTGCTGTTTGCCAATGAAGGCACGCTCAAGGAGCGCGTCGAGGATGTGGCTGGCGAGTTTGAGGCCCATCCTTTGATTCATGAAATTCTCGATTTCATCCGCGAAGGTGGCGAACGCGCGATCTGCGTTCCGCCAATGCCCGCCGAGTGACACAAGACGGGTTGACAGCGGCTATCCTCGAAAGGGGACTGCTCGTCGGCATTGTTGTGGGTGAATCATCGGGTGATCAGCTGGGTGCCGGCCTCATGCAGAGCCTCACCCGCGCAACGCATGGGAATATCCGCTTTGTGGGTGTTGGTGGCCCGCTGATGCAACAGCAGGGCCTCAAGAGCCTGTTTCCAATGAGCGATATCGCCGTCAATGGCCTTTTGCCCGTGATTGCACGGTTGCCTCTGCTGCTCCGGCGCATCAAACAGACAGCAGAGTATCTCTCGACATCAAACCTGGATGCGGTGATCCACATTGATGCGCAGGATTTCAACCAGCGTGTTGCGCGCAAGTTGAAAGCCCGCTCGCCTGATCTGCCGCTTATCGGGTATGTCTCGCCCACAGTATGGGCCTGGCGTCCCGGACGTGCAAAGAAAATCAAACGCCTTTTCAAAAGATTGCTGGCAGTTCTTCCCTTTGAACCGGATGTCCATCGTCGCCTTGGCGGACCGGAGACCATCTATGTCGGTCACCCGCTCATGGGTCGTCAGCAGGATTGGATAGCATCTGCGCCGGATGTTTCAGAAAGGGCAAGGCAGCCTTACCAGTTGCTGGTTCTGCCAGGCAGCCGCCACAGCGAGATCAATCGACTTCTTCCACTCTTCGAAGACATTATCACCGCGCTTGCGCGCCGGGTGAGTAATGTCGAAATTGTCATTCCTGCGGTTGAGCATCTGGTGCCCTCTATCGAGGCTGCGACATCCAACTGGGCAATAAGACCGCGCATCATCCGTGGTGAGGCTCAGAAGTGGCAAGCCTTCCGAACGGCCCGCGCGGCTCTGGCCGCTTCCGGTACCGTGACGCTGGAACTGGCCCTTGCCGATGTTCCGACAATCGTTGCCTATCGTGTGAGCTATCTTGAGGAATTGTTGGGACGATTGCTGATCACCACACAATTCGCAGCATTGCCGAATGTAATTCTCGGGCGGGAATTGATGCCCGAACATATCAAGCGCCCACAAAATATCGAAGATCTGGTTCAAGGGCTGTTTGAGATTGTTGTCGATAGCACAAAGCGGACAGTGCAACTCAGTGGTTTTGAGGAAATTCGCAGCATTATGGCTGTCGAGGGGGCAAGCCCGAGCGAAAAAGCCGCAGAGGCCGTGTTGATGACATTGAGCCTGGCAAAATCGCATGATGCTGCGCCTCCAGATGCATGAGCCTCCAGATACCTGATCCGTCGCTCACGTCATAAAAAAGGCTCCCGCAGGAGCCTTTTGGTTATCGGTAGAGCCTCCTGTATCAGCGCCGCTGCGCCACAGGTGTGTAGTCACGCACGGGTGCGCCCGTATAGAGCTGGCGCGGACGACCAATTTTCTGGCCGGGGTCCTCGATCATTTCTTTCCACTGCGCAATCCAGCCTACCGTGCGCGCCAATGCAAACAGGACCGTGAACATCGAGGTCGGAAAGCCCATCGCTTTCAAGGTGATGCCTGAATAGAAATCAATGTTCGGGTAAAGCTTCTTTTCGATGAAGTAGGGATCGCTGAGCGCAATACGCTCCAGTTCCATCGCCACATCGAGCAGCGGATCATCCTTGATGCCCAGTTCGCGCAGCACTTCATGCGTGGTCTTCTGCATGATGCGTGCCCGTGGATCATAGTTCTTGTAGACACGGTGTCCAAAGCCCATCAAGCGGAACGGATCATTCTTGTCTTTGGCTTTGGCAATATATTTCGGAATGTTCTCAACCGAGCCGATTTCGCCAAGCATCTTGAGTGCAGCCTCATTCGCCCCGCCATGGGCAGGGCCCCACAGGCAGGCAATGCCGGCCGCGATACAGGCAAAGGGATTGGCACCTGATGAGCCTGCAAGGCGCACGGTGGATGTCGATGCGTTCTGCTCGTGATCCGCATGGAGGATGAAAATCCTGTCCAGGGCGCGGCTGAGGATCGGGTTCACCTTGTACTCTTCAGCGGGCACGGCAAAGCACATGCGCAGGAAGTTCGAGGTGAAATCCAGATTGTTCTGCGGATACACGAAAGGCTGACCAATGGTGTATTTGTACGCCATGGCGGCAAGGGTGGGAATTTTCGCGATCATGCGCATGGATGCAACCATGCGCTGCTGCGGATCCGAGATGTCGGTTGAATCGTGATAAAACGCTGACATTGCGCCAACTGCTGCGACCATGACGGCCATGGGATGCGCATCCCGGCGGAAGCCCTGATAGAACCGCGCCATCTGCTCATGCACCATGGTGTGGCGGGTCACGCGGTAGTCGAAATCGGCCTTCTGGTTTGAAGTGGGCAATTCGCCGTAAAGCAGCAGATAGCATGTCTCCAGAAAGTCACCGTGCTCAGCCAGTTGTTCGATGGGGAACCCGCGATACAGCAGGACGCCCTTGTCACCGTCGATATAGGTGATCTTTGATTCGCATGCCGCCGTGGATGTGAACCCCGGATCATAGGTGAACATGCCCGTCTGGGCATAAAGCTTTCCGATATCAACCACATCGGGACCAATTGTTCCTGCCTTGACTGGAAGGTCCACGACCTTGTCATCAACCTTGAAGGTACTCGTATGTACGGTCATGGGAGAGCTCCTTGCCGACTGTGGTGCAATCACTCAGCACCGATTATTGTGCGTTGCAGTATCAAAGACGCCTAACGCATCCAGCCCCTTCCAGCAAGGCCCGCTTTCGTCTGAAATGCTCTAGTGTTTCGAGAGCGCCAAACGCTGCAGGATGAGAATGGCATAGAGCGCGAGCATGATGCCAAGAACCACCGCAAAGCCATGCACGCCAAGAAGATCCATACCGGCACCCACAAGCGGAGGTCCTACGATCAATCCAATCGAGTAGAGCATCACAAAAGCAGCATTCGCATTGGCAAGATCCGCACCCTTGAAGCGGGAGCCAAGATGCGCCAGCCCGACAGTATAAAGCCCGCCCGTGAATCCACCCCAGACAAAAAGAACCGCGAAGAACAACCAGGGTTCAGCAACAGTGAAAGGCATGGCAATGCATCCCAGAACGCCGATCAGGGCGCAAACCAGCAGCAGCTGAGGGCGGGACACGCGGTCAGAAAGCCAGCCAAGCGGGATTTGCGAGACGACATTGCCTGCGGCCGCGATGCTGATCAGCGTGGCTGCCGTCGTCTCCGTCATCGCATTGCGCAAGCCATAGACCGGGAAGAGCGCAAAGCCGCCGGTTTCAATGGCGCCAAAAACCAGTGCCGCACATGTGGCGACAGGCATGGCGGCCATCATCGAAATCGCGGATGTGTTTGCATTATCATGGATTTCCGGGACCGATCCGCGGACCAGCAGCAAGGGCAACAACGCCAGCAGAATAATGCCTGCACCCATGCAATAAGGCAGGATGCCTGAGGTTCCGGTGGCCAGAAGCACCAGCGGTCCCGCAGCAAATCCCAGCGAGAGTACAGTGGCATAAATGCCCATCACCATGCCGCGGCGATCTTCAGGCGCAGCAGCGTTGATCCAGTATTCCGAAAGCACGAACAAGGTGCCAAGCGCCGCGCCAAAGACGAACCGTATGGGAAACCAGAGTGAAAAAGACGTGAAGGGGAAGCTTATCGCCGTCAGTGCAGCAACCATGATGGCAATCAGCAGGATGCTCCGGATACCAAAACGCGCGGCCAGCCTTGGAATGAATGGCGCGATAGCGAGCGTACCAATGCCGGCCATTGCCGTGTTGAGGCCTGAAAGCGTGGCTGAAACCTGCCCGCGTTCCATGGCAATGGAGAGCAGGGGAATGAAAATACTCAGCGAGATTCCAACAAAGGCGATCAGCAGGATCGCTGCGGTGATGACCATCTGGCGCGAATACGTGTCTGGCTTCACACGGTTTCCCGCAGGAAGCGGCGGCTCCGTTCAAAATAAAATGGAACGGGTGCGTCGCGCTCCAGACCATGCTTCATCCGCTCCGCCAGTTCCTGGATAATCACCTGGGTGATCAATGGCAGATCAAGCCTGATGGCTTCCTCAAGGCTGACCCAGACAAGCTCCGTGAGCTCGCTGTCAGGACCAATGTCGCGCTCGACCTTTCCTGCCAGCGCACTCAGGGGGGCGGCAAAGAAGCGCGTATCAAACCGGCGCGGCCTGCGAGGCGGCGTAATGGCGCGCGCAACAAAGGTGAGGGCATCGGGTGTGGGATAAACGCCCTGATCGGCAAATTCCTGCCAGCTTCCGACCGGTGCGCGTTCGGGCTTGCCGAAATCCGCATTGCCGATCATCAGGCCGGTTTCTTCGAAGGTTTCGCGGATCGCGGCCATCGCAAGGGCTCGGCAGCGCTGAGGTGTCATGCGCGAGGATTGCGCCATCAGCCGCGCTTCCATGCGCGGAGCAAGGATGCCAGATGCCAGCATCTGCTTGTCTCCCACATCCACACGCCCGCCGGGAAAGACAAATTTTCCTGGCATGAAACGCAGTTTCATACTGCGCTTTCCCATCAGAATTTTAGGTTTTCTGGATTTTGTATCCACCAGTATCAGGGTTGCCGCATCGACTGGCCGCAGATTGGGCGTCGACCGGTCCCGTATCTCGGATGTGAGGCGTGAGACAGCGTCATTCATGCGAAGCTGCTTTTGGTGTGGCGATAGCGTGATAATCGCCCCTCGCATCAAAGCCGTGCAAACGCATGCCCCACTGCATGCCGATGATGGCACCCTTGACGGGTTGCATCAAAAGCAGTGTCAGCAAAAGCGTCAATGGCAACCATATGCTGAAATGCACCCAGAGTGGCCATGGGTTCGCGGACATTTCATTCATCAGGATGATGGGGACAATGGCGTGGCCAACAATCATGATTGTCACATAGGGCGGAAGATCATCCGAGCGATGGCCGTCCAGCTTTTCGTCGCAGCGCGCGCAGACATCAACCGGCTTGAGGAAGCGGCCGAAAAGCTTGCCCTCGCCGCAATGCGGGCAGCGGCAGCGGAAACCCTTCCACATCGCATCACCCGTCATGCGCTCACCCGTGCTCATCTTGCCGATCATCGTCATTTATCGTCCTCGCGCGGCCCGCCCCATGGATCGTTTGGATTTGCGATCCGGTCCTGGCGGACCATCAACATGCCGTCGACGTGCACCACGCTTGCCGGATACCGGTTTCATATAACGCCCTTTTGACAGAATCTCGAACCTTAATGCGCCTGAAAACGGGAGTGCTTCAGAGAGCCGCACCTCCACCGTGTCACCCAGGCGGAAAGCTTCACCCGTGCGATCACCGATAAGGGCATGGGCGGCCTCATCATGGCGGAAGAAATCCGCCCCCAGCGTGGACGCCGGAACGAAGCCGTCAGCGCCCGTTTTGGCCAGTTTCACGAACACCCCGGAGCGGGTCACACCCGCGATGCGGCCAGTGAATTTCGCACCGATCTGGTCTTTGAGATGGGCTGCAATCAGCCGGTCATTGGTGTCGCGCTCCGCCATCATGGCGCGTCGCTCTGCCCCTGAAATACGCTCACCAAGCGCGCGCATGCGCTCCAGTGTCACCTCTGGCAGAGCATCCTTGCCCAACGCTATCGCCTTGATCAGCGCCCGATGCACGATCAGATCGGCATAACGGCGTATGGGGGAGGTAAAATGGGCATATTTGCGCAGATTGAGGCCGAAATGGCCGATATTATCCGGTGAGTATTCCGCCTGCGCCTGGCTGCGGAGCACGATCTCGTTCACCAGTGTTGCGCTCTCGTGCTCAGCAAAGCGGAGGAGCGTGCGGTTGAAAAGCGCGGGTTTGAGCGCGCCAGCCTTTGGCAATTCGATATCGAGCGTTTTGAGAAAAGCCCTGAGCGATTCCATCTTCGCGAGCGAGGGTTCATCATGGATGCGAAAAAGCAGCAGCTGTTTCTTGTCGATCAGGGTTTCTGCCGCGCAGACATTGGCAAGGATCATCATCTCCTCGATCAACCGATGGGCATCCAGCCGCTCACGCAGCACGACATCCTGGACCTTGCCGTCCTTGTCGAGAATCAGCTTGCGCTCGGGGAGATCGAGATCAAGCGGCTCACGGGCGTCGCGGGCTTGCTTGAGCGCGCCGTATGCCGCCCAGAGCGGCTTGAGCACAGGTTCCAGCAGAGCATCCGTCAGCGGCGATAAGCCGCCGTCGATAGCCGCCTGTGCCTGTTCATAGGCAAGCTTGGCATGCGAGCGCATCATGATCCGGTGGAAGCCATGGCTTTTCTTGCGGCCATCCGCGCCGATTGTGATGCGTACGGCCAGGGCAGGGCGATCCTTGTCCGCGATCAGCGAGCACAGATCATTCGAGATGCGTTCGGGCAGCATGGGCACGACGCGATCCGGGAAATACACCGAATTGCCGCGTGATTCTGCTTCCTCATCCAAAGCGGAGCCCGGTGTTACATAAGCCGCGACATCCGCAATGGCGATGGAGAGGATAAAGCCGCCGGGATTGGCCGGATCAGGATCAGCCACGGCATGCACGGCGTCATCATGATCCTTGGCGTCGATCGGGTCTATCGTTATCAGCGGCAGATCGCGCCAGTCGTCGCGTCCCTTGAGTATGGCGGCCTTGGCGGCTTTGGCTTCTGCCAGAACGGCGTCCGGAAAGACATGCGGGATACCGTGGGCATGGATCGCAATCAGGCTGGCGGCCTTTTCTGAGGATACATCGCCCAGGCGTTCCACAACACGCCCTGTCTTGAGGCCAAGACTGCTCTCGCGAATGGTCTCGACCGCAATCAATTCGCCATCCTCCGCGCCCTCTGTCGCGGTGGATGGAATAGTGATCTCGCGGCCAAGCGATTTCTTGTCGATGGGAATGAGCCTGCCGCCGCCACCGCCATGGGCCCGAAATACCCCGATCACCTGCATGGGCTTGGGCGCGAGCATCTTCAGCACACGGGCGTGGATGGCGGAAAAGTCTCGCGCATTGGCGATACGATCGATTTTCAGCAGCACCTGGTCGCCAACACCGGGCTGAAGCTTGTCACGGCGGCTGATGTGCACCGAGATAACCGGTGGTTCGCCGGTGGCCCAGTCGAGAGGGCGCGCCAGCAATTCGCCATCCCGGTCACGCCCTGTGAGTTCTGCCGCAAACACCGGCGGAAGCCGTGCAAGCACGCTGCCGTTGTCAGCATCGGCTTTGTCGGATCCACGAAATTTTCGAGCCATGGTGCCAAACCCTTATTCTCCCGGAAGGAGAAGGCAATACAATCGGCTGTAGTGACGCTGCTACTTTTTCGCCGCTGTTTTTTTTGCAGCGGGTTTTTTGGGTGCAGCCGCTTTCTTTGCGGGTGCCGTTTTTTTCGCTGCCGTCTTTTTAAGCGTGGTCTTTTTAGCGGGTGCAGCAGCTTGCCGGGCGCGGATCAGATCGAGAGCCTGTTCGAGCGTGATGGCATCCTTCTCGATGGTCTTGGGGATTGTCGCGTTGACATCCGTCCATTTGACATAGGCCCCGTATTTGCCATCGAGCACTTGAATCACGCCGCCGTCAGGATGATCGCCGATGGGGCGTCCTTGCGGCGCGGAGCGCTGGA
>JANNRX010000186.1:0-9654 GCA_031401875.1 Hyphomicrobiales bacterium
AAAACTTCCCGATAGCGCTGCTATCGGCGCGTCTTTTGCCTTCCCATGCGACTAATTTCGATCTCATCCACCATTTGTTCCTAACGGACGACACGCCCTAATCCTATCGCACAACGGTGACGATGGTTCCCACCGATACCCGGTCAAAGAGATCGATGATATCCTCGTTCAGCATACGGATGCAGCCATAGGAAGCAGCCGTGCCCACGGAGGCGCGCATCGAAGCGCTGGTGCCGTGAATGGCATATTCGCCGGGCAAGGACAGCACGCGCGCACCCATCGGATTGGAGGGATCGCCGGCCTGGATCACATTGGGAAGCCAGGGCCGGTCCCGTTTGACCGAAGCGGGGGGAGACCACGCGACCTGATGGTATTTCGCATTGATGCGGGCGCGGCCCGACCATTGCTTGCCCGCCTTGCCCACAGCGACCCGATAGCGCAGGGCCGTACCATCCCCCAGAACAAGATACAGCCTGCGCTCGCTCTGGCGAATGACGATTTCGCCGGGAAACTGTCCGCCAGCAAAAGGCACACGCTCGCGCGCTTCAGAGTGCAAAACACTTGAAAGCAGCACAAATGCCGCCATCGCAATGGCTTTATGACGCAACATAACCGTGATTCCATCCAGTATCAGACGGACCTAGAATGGCTGAAAGCACTTCACCTGAAGTGAATCAAACACGGTAATCGCTTGCCGTGGTTAGCAATTCTTTGCCGATGCCAACAGGGCGTCGGCCAATAACGCATCGTCCTGGTCTTTGACGCGATCAAAAAATGTCTCGACCGCACGCACGGTTGCTGGTGCATAGAGAATCCTGCGGTGCCCAAGGCCATCAAGCGGCACCAGCCTGATTTTCTGGCCTGCCTTCGCAAGGGCCTCCGCATTGGCATAACCCACTTCCTTGTCATCCGGGGCATGCAGCACGAGGGTGCGCACCGCGGCATCACGCAGGAAGTTCGCTCCTACAAACGTCTCCAGCTTGCGCCCCGAAAGACGCTGGACGTTAGCATCAAAGCATTGCTGCGCCCTGGCGTTCAAGCCAATCGCTTGCCCAAACCAATGAAACAGGTCCGGCATGGAGTTGGGTGCTGAAATCAGGACAAGCCCATCGACAGGGATCGCCGGAAATCCTTCCACGGCATGCACCACAAGACTCGCGGCCACGATGCCGCCAAAGGAATGGGCAACAATGCCGCGCCACGGACCAAGTGCCGCATGAACCGCGTGAAGGGCCGCAACCGCCTTGGGAATCTGCAAGGTCTTTCCGGAAGAATGACCATGCGCTGGCAGATCGACCGCAAGAACCTCAAAGCCCACGGACACAAGCGGCTGGATGAATGCGGACATGAAGGCCGCTCGGCCGGTCCAGCCATGCAAAAGCAGAATCCTGCCGCGTGAAGGCATGGTTGCAGTCCGGAACAGATAGGTCTCGACCTCCCCCTCTGCATAGGCTATCCGCGCCCGCTCTGCCCCTGCCAAACGGGCTTCTGCCTTGGAAATCTGGCTCTGCTGTGCCTTGTCCAGACCGCGCAATACGGGCGGTGTACAGAACATCCGGAACGCGGCATTGCCTGTCATGCGGGGGGCAATCAACGCGCCGACCTTGACAAGCGGACGAATGAGCCTGAGCGATCCGGTGGACATGGTATATCCTCAATAGTTCAATCCTGAACAATATATGTTCATCCTTGAACAGACACAAGGCCCTTTCTTGAAACAGCCCGTTATCACCGCTGTACCCTGGGAACTTCCGCGCTACCGCAACTGGGTCGCGGTTGCGAAGGTGCATGCCCTTGTCGAGAAAACCATGACGGCGGCGCTGGTGCCCCTGGGCATCAAGTTGCCGCATTACGATATTCTGGCCAATATTTATCGTTTTCCCGCTTTGACGCAGCAAGAGCTTGCCAACCGGCTGCTGATAGGGCGCTCGAACCTCTCGATGCTGCTGCCGGAGCTGGAAAAGCGGGCGCTGGTCACCCGCATGCCGGACAGCAAGGACAAGCGGCTGCGGCGGCTGCATCTCACGGAACAGGGCCTGATCCTGACGCAGCAAGCCCTTGGCCTTCAGGTCACGGTCATCGAGGATATGATGGGTGCATTAAGCGAAGAGGAATGTCAGCAGCTCGGTGATTTCATGCGTCGCGTCGGCAGTTACATGCTTACAAAAGCCACGACAGCCTAACCCCCCAGCAGGCGCTGCAGCAGATTGCGCTCGTCCCGTGAAGGTCCCTGCTGTTGCTGGAAGCGTGTGGGACTCAGGTCCTGCTCTTTCAAACCATGGTCCTGCGGTGGCCGTGCAACCGCACGCGCAGAAGCCGAAGATGTCGTTTGTCCCGGCAGGATAGGGCCGCTTGCCGGAACTGGCGTTGCCAGATTGCGCCAGTTCAGACCGGGCAGGCTGGCCGTCGGCACATTGGCATGGCCTTCCCTCATGAATTTCTGCCAGATCTCCGCGGGAAGTCCGCCGCCGGTGACCTTCTTCATCTCGTCGCCATCGTCATTGCCCACCCAGACCGTGGAGACGAGATAGCCGGTATATCCAATGAACCAGGCATCGCGGTGATCCTGAGTCGTGCCTGTCTTTCCCGCTGCCGGCCAGCCCGGCAGATCAGCCTTGCGGCCTGTGCCGGAAACCAGCGTTTCCCGCAGCATCTGGTTCATCTGTCCCGCCTGCTCAAGCGTCATGGCACGGCCGAGATCGCGGTTCTGACGGGTGTAGATTACCTTCCCGGCCGTTGTCCTGACTGTCAGGATGGCATGCGGGATCACTGCCGTTCCGCCATTGGCAAATGCCGCATAGGCCGCCGTCATTTCAAGTGGTGTAACCTCGGATGTCCCCAGAGCCAGCGATGGAACCGCCTGCAACGGCGAGGAAATTCCCAGTCGTTGCGCGGCACGCACCACACTGCGCGGGCCTGATTCCTGAATGACCCGCACAACAGGTGTATTCAGCGACAGCGAAAGCGCTTTCTGCATCGAGACTTCACCGGAATAATCACGCGTGTAGTTTTCCGGCTTCCAGCCCTTGATATTGATGGGCGCATCCAGCAGTGGCGATTCAGGAGAATGCCCGCGGTCCAGCGCCGTCAGATACACAAAGGGCTTGAAGGCCGAGCCGGGCTGGCGACGTGCCGCGACCGCACGGTTGAACTGGCTTTCGGTATAATTGCGTCCGCCGACCATGGCCTTGACAGCTCCATCGGGTGCCATCGCGACAATGGCGCCCTGAGTGACATCCTGCTTGCCGCCTTTCGCATCCAGTTCGCTGACCAGCACCTGCTCCGCCATGCGCTGCAAGGCCGGATCAATGCTCGTTGTCACGATGATGTCCTGATCTACTGCGCCGATGAAATCATCCAGCACGTCGACAACCCAGTCGGCCGCGTAATTGGCCGAACCAGCACCGCCCTGGCGTCGTGATCTGGCCGGCGTGGAAAGCGCTACCTTGGCATCCTTGTCCTTCACAGCGCCATCGCGCACCATCGCTGCAATGACAAGGGCGGCGCGTTCTGCCGCACCTTCCGGATTGCGGTTGGGCGCAAGGCGGGAGGGGGCCTGCACCAGACCACCCAGCACAGCCGCTTCCGCCACTGTCACCGAACGCGCCGATTTGCCGAAATACTTCTGTGCTGCCGCCTCAACCCCATAAGCCCCTGAACCGAAATAGACGCGGTTCATGTAGAGCTCCAGAATCTGATCCTTGCTGTAGCGCCGCTCCAGCCAGAGCGCGAGGATGGCCTCCTGCACCTTGCGCGAGGCTGTGCGCTCCTGCGTCAGGAAAAGGTTTTTCGCAAGCTGCTGCGTCAGCGTCGAACCGCCTTCGGACAGCCTGCCGCCTGTGACATTGCGCACCATGGCGCGGGAAATCCCGATGGGGTCGATGCCGAAATGGCTGTAGAAGCGCCTGTCCTCGATGGAAACAAAGGCCAGCGGCAGATAGGGTGGCAATTCCCGGATCGTGACCGTGCTGCCCCCTGTCTCGCCCCTGTTGGCCAGTAGCGATCCATCTGCAGCCAGAATGGCGATATTGGGTGGGCGTTTGGGCACCGCAAGCTGGTCAATCGGCGGCAGTTTCATGGCGTGATAGGCAAAGAAGCCGAGAAGGCCGATGAACATCCAGACGCCGATTGTGAAGCCCCAGTAGATCAGCCGTCCAAACAATGAGCGCCGCGGGCCGCGACCTTTGCGGGAAGAACCACGCCGGGATGAACCGCCTGCGCCTGCATCGCGTGAGGCGCGTCTTGAGGCTGGCCGGTCATCGCTGTCCATGGACCAGTCGTCACGATTGCGCTGCTGGCGGCTGTCGCCGTCAAACTGCGGTTCGATCCGTTCTCTTTTCCTGGGGCGCCCCATGCTGCCTCTGGCTTTCATGCCTTGCCCGAATGGCAAGAACTCTAAAATGCCTGATATCACTTTAAGGCAGGTTTAAGGTTGATGGTTAATTGCTGCGATGTGCGAGGATTGCAGCCCAAAACATCAGCTGAACTGCGTCAGCAAAGGTGTCAGCGCCAACATGGTCCCGACAAAAAGAGAGACCAGCACCATCCGGTGCGGCAAACGCATGAAGTTTTCTGTTATTCGCACCCGGCAGCTCCGAATCAGTCAATACTCACTGAATCGACCTGGATTGTGGCAATTTACCGACTGTGCGCAGACAAAGGGATGCTGATAGCCCCGCTCAGTTGGCAGCACGAGGACGAAACAGATCCCAGAAACTCGGCGCGCCGGGTTCAGGATCAAGCGTACCGGTGGCGGAAGACAGCGGATTGCTGCTTTGCTGTGGTCCGGTCGGCGCTGTGCGAATGGCAATGGGTTGGCCGCCGCCATTCTCATCAAGATCATAGATATCAGAGCGGAAATGGGCCGCGCCATCGGCCATGCCGTATCCGGTATAATAGGTCCAGGCCACGGGTACGGCACGGTTGAGGCGCACGTCCTTGCGTTCGCCCTCGGCTATCGCCTGGTCCGTATCGCCGCGCTCCCAGCCGCCATTGCCTTGAAGCAGCCATGTCGCGAGATCACGCACATCGGCCACGCGGACGCAACCGGAGGAATGGAAGCGGTTATCGCCGGAAAACAAACCCTTTGAGGGCGTATCATGCATATAGACCGCAAGATTGTTGGGCATGTCGATGCGGACCTGCCCGAGGGAGTTTCCGGCACCCGGATCCTGACGCAGCGTGAAATTCGCCGCGCGCTCCGTGGACCAATCGATCGAGCGCGGATTGATCTCCTTGCCACGGCCATCAAGGATGCGGATCTTCGAGCGGGTCAGATAACCCGGATCCTTCTGCATCTTGGGAATGATATCTTTCTTGATGATCGAGACCGGCACAGTCCAGGTCGGATTGAAATTGATGTTTGTAATGCGCGTCTCAACCGACGGCGAGGCGCGATCCGCTTTTCCAACAACAGCAACGTAGCGACGGCGAACCTGGCCATTCTCGATGGTTTCCACCGCGGCAGCGGGAACATTCACCACCACATAGCGCTCACCAAACCCGAAACTGGAGGCCCGCATGCGACCCAGGCTGGCCTCAAGCTGACGCAGCCGCGCCTGCGCTGACACATTCATCGCGGCAAGTGTCGGACCGGCCACCACGCCTGTCTCACGCAGACCATGGCGCAACTGGAAGCGCTTGATGCCAGCCGCGACATTGCCATCCTCCAGATCGCCCTCGATCTGCAAGCGGGCGCGAATCTGTGCCGCATTGCCGGGTGAAACGCGATCCCAGCCGCCATTTGCGACGATTCTGCGGTAACGTGCGGCAGCAGTCTCGGTGAATTGCACGGATTGCGCACTGAATGTCGGGCGGGCATCCCGTGGAAGGGCCGCAAACCTGGCCGGCGCGGGACGCGCACGGCGCACAGCGCGGCGTGGTTCAGTGGCGGTCGACGGCGATGCCGTATCTCCCGCAGATGGTGGCAATGGAGGGGCAGGCGGCAGAGGCTGACCGAACGAGCCGGTCTGCGGGGCGTTCGGAGCTGGCGTGAAGCCTTGCGCAGCCACACCCCCTGCGCTCAGCGAGAGCACAAGACAGGAGGTTGCAAAAAAACGAAAACTCAGGGCCACGAGCGTGTTTCCTTGAAAAATAAGGCTTGAAGCAATGCCACAATCAAAACTCTTCGGTCTACAAACCCAAGCCGATTTGCCGATGGAGTCACACATCGGCAACACTTTGTCATTTGTATGCCGATCATAACACGGCTTGCTATTGCACAGCAATCAATCGTGTCTTTCAGTGCATGGTCGGACGGGCTGCTGCATCACGCCCGCGTGTTGTCTCCGCCAGCCAGTCCACCACATCGCCCAAAGCCTCGCCGGGACTACGGCCGCGCCCACGTGCATCCATTTCCAGCGCGATCTGCTCATCAGCGCTGGTGCCGAAGGTCAGGATATTGCGCAGGCCGAGCAATTCATCCCGGCATTGCAACGCCACCGCGTCTCCCTCCAGCATGGCGATCATATCCTCCACTATATCGCCAAGCGGACGCACTGTTTTCGTCGCCGCGTCGATGAATGCACCGTGGATGCCATGCCTCTGGGCGATCCATTTGTTCTCCAGCGCGATGGCTCTGTCTGCCGCGCCGATGCTACAATTCAGGCTTTCATTCTTGACAAGGTGCCGGACAAGACACCGATACAGCGCGGCAATCGCCACAGTATGTTCAACCCGTGTGCAGCTGTCGGAAATCCTCAGCTCCAGCGTCGGGTATTTCGCCGAAGGCCGTACTGCCCACCAGATATAGCTCTCATCGGGAATGGCACGGGTCTCGACCAGGGTATCGACATAGGCACGGTATTCCGCCTCACTGCTGAAAAGCTCGGGGATACCGGTGCGCGGCAACTCATCATAGGCCGCAAGGCGATAACCCATCAGGCCGGTGCGCCTGGCCTGCCAGAACGGCGAGGAGGTGGAGAGTGCCAGAAATACTGGCAGGAATGGTATCAGACGGCGCATCAGGTCGATCCGGCGGGATGGATCAGGCACCGAAACATGCACATGCAATCCGCAGAGGATGTTGCGGGAACCCAGCATCTGCAATTCATGCATCAAGCGGTCATAGCGCGGCTTGCGATTGGCCGTCTGCCCGTCCCAGCGCGCCAGCGGATGCGTTCCCGAAGCGATGACCTGCAAGGCGCTTTCATCGGCAATGGCGGCAAGCATGCGACGATAACCACCGAGAACCTCGAGGGCCGCACCCATCTCCTGAGAGGGCGGTGTCGCCACCTCGATCTGCGATTGCAACATTTCAGAGCGCAGGATTTCCGGCAATGCCCTGCGAATATCCTGCAAAAACCGTTTGGGAAGATGTTTGGGTGTCTGGCGCGTCTTTGCGCTTGAAACAAAATATTCCTCTTCGATACCAAAGCGATAATAATCAAGCATGCGATGACCTTCCGGCCAGAATATCCATTCTCTCAATTCTGGCAAAATGCGGATGAAAAGTTGACTCGGCCCATCCCCCTCTGCAACCCTGCGCCAGTCTGTCGTCAATTGGGCCGAAATTACGACGCTGGCGGGAGTAATGCGCAAGGCATTGATATCCCTCATCTTCATGCCGTGTGCTGATATTGTCATTCGGGTTAGCCCTCCTCCGCAGGGACGATTGCACAGCTCTTGTGCGTCCTTCGAGGCTCGCTATGCTCGCACCTCAGGAAGAGGAAAGTGGCATCTTGCAGCCCCAACCTACCTTATCCTGAGGTGTGACGCAGCGTAGCGAAGGAGCCTCGAAGGACGCACCGACTCAGAATTCGGGCTGATCATCCTGATGGGCCACCATGGCCGGCGTTCTGAGACTGATAACATTGCCTGCAGAGGCACCGTCCTTCGACAATTGCGCCGCCGCTTCCGCCAGTTCCTGCTCAAGGGCATCGATGGCGGCGCGATCGACCTCGATATCGCGCTTGAGTTGCAGCAGCCGCTCGGCCCAGTCATCGGTGAGAAGTTCTGCTGGTGCGCTCAGAAGTTCGGAGAGTTCGCTTTCAGCCTCGCGAAACTCGAGCATGCGGATGAAATGATCGTAGCAACGCTCCACAAAACGCTCATCCGGCAAGGCCCTGAGAACCGGGAAAACTGTCATGAGACGGTGCCCCCAGATCAGGCCTTTGGGCTGCTCTTCTCGGCCATGCATGAAATCCAGACATTCCATGAAATAAGGATCAAGCAGGTTGTAGAACTCCATCACTTCGGGATTGTCGTATTCGCCAATCACCCGCAGCACATCGGAGAGAAACGTGTCGTAACTGGTCGTACCATGTCTTTCGGATTTGAATGCACCACGCAGTCGGAGCGCTGAAATACGCTCCCGGTGCCGCTCCGTCAGATCGGGGAAATGTATGCTCAGGCCAAGAAAAATACGCTCAACGGCGATGTATTTGGGAGCCTCCTGGCCAGATGCTGCTTCCCCTTCCGCTGAAAGCTTGACCTGATCGCGGGATGCGCTTTTGCCTCGCCTGCCGCCGTTGCTCTGCCAGAAAAACTGGTTGAGGCGAAATCGCACGGAAAGCTCATAGCGCCGCCTGACCAGGGGGTCGCCGATCTGGCCGATCAGAACCTTGAGTGTTTTCTCAAGAACGGCCTGACGATCCGGCGTCTTGGCATCAAAGCCCCGTGTTTCTCGCTGCCAGAGCGCTTCCCAAAGACCGGACGCCTTGTTCGCGACCTCTGTGAAGGCTTCGACACCCTTTGCCTTGATCAGATCATCCGGGTCCTGCCCAGAGGGCAAAAATGCGAAGCGGAAGGAAAACCCCGTCTTCAGCGCAGGTAAAATACGGTCAATAGCGCGGTTTGCGGCGGCGATGCCTGCCCGGTCGCCGTCAAAACAGATGATGGGTTCGGGCGCATAGCGCCAGAGCGTCGCGATCTGTTCCTCGGTGAAGGCGGTGCCCAGCGTCGCCACCACGTGGCGCAGGCCCGCCTGCCACACCGCGATGGCATCGAGATAGCCTTCCACTGCGATGATGGTGCCCGCCTTGAACGCCGCTTCGCGCGCCCGATGGCCGTTAAAAACTAGAAAGCCCTTTTTGAACAGCGCCGTTTCGGGCGAGTTCAGGTATTTCGGCTTGCCCTCGGGATCGAGGACCCGGCCACCAAAGGCAACGATACGGCCCTGATTATCCTGAATCGGAATGATCACACGGTTGCGGAAACGGTCATAGAGCGCGCGGTCGCCTTCGGGCTCGATCAGCAGGCCCGCATCCAGCATCTGCCGGTCCGAAACGCCCTGGGCACGCAGATAACTCATCAGCGCATCACGGCTTTCGGGCGCAAAACCTATCCGAAATTCGGCCTGCGTCCGCTCGGTGAACTGGCGCTTGGCGAGATAGGCGCGCGCCTCCGCGCCAACAGGCTTTTGCATCTGCGCCTCGAAGAATTTCGCCGCCAGCTCCATGACATCATAGAGATCGCGGCGTTTCTTCTCCTGTTCGAAAGCCTCAGGCGTTGCCTTGGGCAACACCACGCCCGCCTCGTTGGCGAGACGCTCCACCGCCTCCGGGAAGGGCAAGCCCTCGGTTTCGGTGACAAAGCGGAAGATATCGCCATGCTTTCCCGAGGAGAAGCAATGGTAGAAGCCCTTCTGGTCATTGACGTAGAACGATGGCGTCTTCTCGGCCTGGAACGGCGACAGGCCCTTATACTCACGGCCCG
>JANNRX010000187.1:0-6688 GCA_031401875.1 Hyphomicrobiales bacterium
GGGTCCTGATTCAACCAGAACGGCACCGGCAACTGAATTTCATCGCATGAACCAGGAAACACCCAAAACACCTCATCAAGGCGTCGCAGCTGCTTCAGGCGCTGAAGCCATCGCAGGTGGTGATCATGGCGACAGTCATCACGGCAGTCGATCAGGTTTCGCCGGACTGGCGCTTGGCTCGGTGGGTGTGGTTTATGGGGACATCGGCACCAGCCCGCTCTATGCGCTGAAGGAATCCCTGCATCACACAGCCAAGGATGGTTTGGTCTCGAGCATCGAGGTTCTGGGTGTCGTTTCGTTGCTGATCTGGGCGCTCATAATTGTCGTGACGCTCAAATACGTCGTTTTCATCATGCGCGCGGACAACAAGGGCGAGGGTGGAACCTTGTCACTGATGGCGCTGGCACAGACCAAGATGGGCCGCAATATGGGCCCGGTTTTCATTCTCGGTGTGATTGGTGCCGCGCTGTTTTATGGTGATTCCATCATCACGCCAGCGATTTCAGTGCTTTCAGCTGTCGAGGGGCTCAAGCAGATTCCGGCCCTGCAAGGCACGATTCTGGTCTCCGAGCGCTATATCGTTATCATTGCCATTGGCGTTCTTATCGCACTTTTTGCTGTTCAAAGCCGCGGAACAGGCAGGGTTGCTACTTTTTTCGGGCCAATCATGCTGGTCTGGTTTCTGACGCTGGCGGTGCTCGGGATTGTCAATATCGGCGATGATCTGACGATTTTCAAAGCCTTCAATCCTTATTTTGCCGCTTATTTCCTCGTGAACCATGGCATCATCGGCCTGATCGTTCTGGGCTCGGTATTCCTGGCTGTGACAGGTGCGGAAGCGCTATATGCGGACATGGGGCATTTTGGGCGTAACCCCATTCGTGCCGCATGGCTGGCGCTGGTGTTCCCGTCGCTGGTGCTGAACTATCTAGGCCAGGGTGCTTTCATCCTGCGCAATCCTACCGCGCTGTTGGATAAAGATTTCAGCCCTTTTTATGCGTTGGCTCCGCAATGGGCGTTGATTCCGCTCATTATCATGGCGCTTCTTGCTACCGTTATTGCCAGCCAGGCGGTCATCACCGGTGCTTTCTCGCTGACCCAGCAAGCCGTGCAACTGGGTCTCCTGCCACGTCTTGAAATACGCCACACCTCAGAGACCCAGCGCGGACAGATTTATCTGCCACAAATCAACTGGATGCTGATGATCGGCGTTCTCGTGCTGGTGGTGATTTTCCGCAATTCATCGTCGCTTGCGAATGCCTATGGCATAGCCGTCACGGGTGCGATGCTGGCGGATGCAGGGCTTTTCTTCTTCGTGACGTGGAAAATCTGGGGCTGGAAACCATGGCAATCAACGGCTGTTGTGCTGCCCTTCCTTGTGGTCGATGCGGTTTTCTTCGGCGCCAATCTCCTGAAGCTTTTCGATGGGGCCTACATGCCGTTGCTCTTTGGTGCCGTGCTCATTGTGCTGATGTGGACATGGGTTCGTGGCACCCGGATCGTGGCACTCAAGGAACATAAGGGCAGTTTGCCTGTGGCGGATCTTTTCCGCATGCTGGAGAAATCCAAGCCGGTACGTGTCAAGGGAACCGCTGTCTTCCTCACAAGTGATCCTGAAACGGCGCCTGGTGCTCTCCTGCATAATCTGAAGCACAACAAGGTGCTGCATCAGCGCAACATCATTTTGACCATCAAGACACTGGATGTTCCCTGGGTCCCCGAGACGGAACAGCTTGAAATCTCGCCGATCTGCAATGACGAGGTGACGCGCATTATCGCGCGTGTCGGTTACATGCAGAGCCCGCGTGTGCCCCGTATTCTCACCATGGCACGCAGGCATGGGCTTGATTTCGACATCATCCAGACCTCGTTTTTCCTGGGGCGGCGCACCATCAAGGCATCGTCTCAATCCGGCATGCCGATGTGGCAGGACGGGATATTCATCTTCCTGTCGCGCATGGCCACAAATGCCACGGACTTTTTCCATATTCCCACGGGTCGGGTTGTGGAACTGGGAAGTCAGGTCACGGTTTGATCAGGCAAGTTCAGGCATCAGGCCGTGAGCACAATGGCCGAGATCAAGCGACCGTAATCCGGCTCCTTGCGGTGGGTGGTTCTGCGATAGCTGTAGAAGCGCTCTTCATCCGCATAGGTGCACAGGCCCAGATCCTCTACATTGCCAACGCCAGCCCGCATCAGCCGCTCCCGGTTATAAGCCGGAAGGTCGAACATGGCATGGCCAGCTTTGCGTGATGACATGAAGAAACGGTCGCTTTTCGTGTCTTGCTCCATGAAGCGCTGGATGAATTCTGGTCCGACCTCGTAATTGCCCTGGCTCAGCATCGGGCCCATCACCACGCTGATGTCATCCCGGTGAGCTCCGAGCCCTTCCATCGCTGTGATTGTGTTTTCCAGAACGCCCTTGAATGCGCCCTGCCAGCCGGCATGGGCCGCACCGATCACGCCTGCCTTGCTG
This sequence comes from Hyphomicrobiales bacterium, assembly GCA_031401875.1. GTDB lineage: Bacteria > Pseudomonadota > Alphaproteobacteria > Rhizobiales > Beijerinckiaceae > JADCCX01. Next base: position 2,477 of record JANNRX010000187.1, read on the forward strand.
TCGGCAAAAAGCACAGGGCCGCAATCAGCAGTGGCAATGGATAATGCAAGGCCCGGCGTTGCGGTTACGAGGGCATCCGCCTTGGGCCGTTCGCCCTGCCATGGCCCGTTGACCACGACAACATCGGGGGAGTGGACCTGCCAGACACTGAGGAAGTGCGCTGATGGCACATCCAGATGCTGCGCCATGCGCTGGCGGTTTTCCAGAACATGCGCGCGTTCATCGCTGGAGCCAAGGCCGCCATTCAATGACGCATAAAGGCCATTTGATGTGCCCCCCTGCCGTGTGAAGAAGGCATGGCGAAGGCTTGGCAGGCCAAGCCATTGCTCAGAGGTGACTGGATTGAGCATGTTTCATCGTCTTTCTCTGTCGTCACTCCATCAAAGCTCTACCGAGTTTCGATGGATTCGTCGAATACTGGCGGCGTCGGCTGACCCGGCCCGGTGAAGGCAATTGCCTTGAACAGTTTCCCCATGCCGGTCTTTGACATATCGGCGAGACGGCGTTCTTCCCCCATGATTGTGAGGCGCTGATCCTCGTTTGCCGCCTTTTGCATCAGCATCTGCGCCCTGACATCAAGGCCGAGGTTGCGCAGGAAAGGTCCTTGTTCCATCGGGCCATGCACGCAAAGGCCTGCGGCTTGTGCGGTGTGGGTGAGTGCAGCAAAATCCACATGTGCAGTCACATCCGCTTCGCCCGGCGCATCCAATGGATCAACGAAGGCATGGCGAGCCACAGCCTGCAACGTGTCTCCCAATCCTGTTCTGATATGGCCGTAATCAATGAAGAGTGCAGCGCCACCATCGTCTTTGAGGCCTTTTGCGAGGTCCTTGATGAACCTTTGCGCCATTGGTGCGATTTCAAGGACAGCCCCTTCTGGAGCGTTCTGGGCGAGCCCGCCTTCTGCTGTCGGTGCCAGGCCATGGATCAGCATCTCAGCCGATGCACCGATCATTCTCTCGTGCCAGCCGCCGGATTGACGGACGTATTGGCGGATCGGCAGGGCATCGAGGAATTCATTACCGACAATGATCCTGGGGGGGCCTGCCGGGATGCTTTGCAGGCCGGAATGCCAGCGCACCGGAACTCCACAGCCCGAAAGGCGGCGAAGCTGTTCCGCTTTCAGGACGGGGCTTGTTTCGACCAGCTCGACCCGCAAGGCTTTCATAAAACCCGGTACAGTGCCTGCCGCACGCAGGGCATCGCGCATCAGTGTCCCGCGCCCGGGGCCGCACTCCACCAGCAGAAGCTCTTCGGGTTGACCCATATCAAGCCAGACCTGCGCCACCCAGAGGCCGATCAATTCACCGAAGATCTGGCTTATTTCTGGCGCAGTGATGAAATCGGCTGCCGCCCCCAGTGGATCGCGGGTCATGTAATAGCCGAATTTGGGATGGCCAAGGCAAAGCGCCATATAGCGCTCAATTGAAATCGGACCTTCCTGAGCGATCAGCTTCAGAATTTCCTGCTTCAACGCCGTCACGGATTGGACCTTGCCTCTTCAGGGAGCCGCAGGGCGCGCAGGGTATAGAACCCGCCGATGAGAAGCATCGGTACGGAAAGAAGCATGCCCATCGTTGCCCAGTTGCCGAGCAGGAATCCGAGCTGCGGATCAGGTTCGCGGAAAAATTCGCAGAAGATGCGTGCAAGCCCATAGCCCACCACAAAAACGCCGCCAATCAGCCCGGGCCTGCGATAACCGAAGCGGTTGACCAGAAAGGCAAGCAGCAGCAGCAGCAGCAAGCCTTCGGTCGCGGCCTCATAGAGCTGGCTCGGATGGCGCGCTACCGGGCCGCCATTGGGGAAGACAATGGCCCAGGGAACATCGGTCGTGCGTCCCCAGAGCTCACCGTTGATGAAATTGGCGATGCGGCCCAGCAGCAAGCCGATGGGTGCAACGGTTGCCGCAAGATCCAGCATCGACAGGATCGAAAGTTTTCGAGCCCGTGCAAACAGGATGATGGCAATGATAACCCCCATGAATCCACCATGGAAAGACATGCCGCCAGACCAGATGGTGAAAATTTCCAGGGGCTTGGCCAGAAAATAACCGGGCTGATAGAAAATCACATATGCCAGTCTTCCTCCCAGAATGACGCCCAGTGTTGCCCAGAGCAGCAGATCATCAAGATCGCTTGCGGTCGGGCGGCGGACCGCCCCCCACAGGCTTGCTTTTGCCGCCAGCCATTTGGTGTACCACAGGCCACCAAAAAGCCCTGTGATATAGGCCAGTGCATACCAGCGGATTGCAAACGGGCCGATTTGAAGTGCAATCGGATCAATGTCTGGAAAAGGAATGCCGTTCAAACCATCCACTCCGGTTTTGCTGCCTGTTATGCAGCCCTATGCGGCTGCGCCAATTTTGTGCCTGCCGCACTGCTTGTCCTGTGCTATATAACCATGACATTCAGAACGAAACGCTCGTCCTTATCGCGTTATCATGAAAACAAGGGTGGATAACATGGGAACCTCGTCCTCGCGCATTCTTGATGATCTTGGACGTCTCATGACGGATGCCGCCGGTGTTGCTTCCGGCGTTCGCCGCGAGATCGACGGGATTGTGAAATCCCAGATCGAGCGCTTGCTGCGGGATGCAGATGTGGTGACCCGCGAGGAATTTGAGGCCGTGCGCGAGATGGCTGTGCTGGCGCGCGAAGAGAATGAAGTGCTCAAGGCGCGTCTTGACGTGCTGGAGGCATCCGCACGATCTGCCACCAAGGCTGCGAAATCACCGAAAGCCTGATGCGGAGTATCATCTCCGCGCCATCACCGAATCTGTGTACAGCGCAGACGAATCCTTGTGACGGGCCGCCGAATCCCTGAGGTTGCAGTCAGGTTTCAGCCGTCGTGTGCATTCCCTGATTCCCTGCGTTCAACCTCGACGAACACAAATTCGGCGAAAGGTTAAGCTTTGCTTAACCAATGCAGATGAGCATCGGACCATTGCATGGATGTATCGCGTATTCAGCGACGGCGGGGACTTTCAGTTACCCGCCCTCTTGGGGGCAAGAATGAGCCGTACAGAGACAATGATACCAATAAACGAAACCGCTGAAGAGCGTCTTGAGCATCCGGTGGATACCATCGAACGGCTGGCGGCCCTGCATGACTGGGCTTTTGAGCGCAATGATGATGACGAGATATCGATCTCGATCAAGGGCAACTGGGCGGATTATCACATCGCCTTCACCTGGCTTGAGGATATGGAAGCTCTGCATCTTGCCTGTGCCTTCGATCTGAAGGTGCCGGATCGCCGCAAGCCGGAATTGCTCAAATTCATCGCGGCTGTGAACGAGCAGCTCTGGGTTGGTCATTTTGATCTTTGGTCCAAGGAAGATGTTGTCATGTTCCGGCATTCGCTGGTGTTGTCGGGCGGGCTTGAGCCCAATGTCCGACAATGCGAATCCTTGATGAAAATTGCGACGGAAGCCTGCGAGAGATATTATCAGGGCTTTCAATTTGTTGTCTGGGCAGGCAAGGATGCGTCCGAAGCACTCAATGCTGTCATGTTCGAAACAGTTGGCGAAGCCTGAAGTCTGAAACCGCCAGGGCCATGGCCACCATCTCTTTCTGAAATCCTGCAGGCCCGGGTTATTGAACAATGTCAAAAGCTCCCAGACTTCTCCTGATCGGCGCGGGCAAGATGGGCGGCGCCATGCTTGAAGGCTGGCTGGCAGGGGGTGCAAGCCCGGCGGATATTACGGTGATCGATCCGGTGAAGTCACCCCGCATGCAGGCTCTGGCATCCCAGGGCCTCAAGCTCTCGCCTCCCGTGAGCCAGATCGGCATGGTTGATGTCATCATCCTGGCCATCAAGCCACAGATGCTGGATGCAGCATCCTCTCTTCTCAGGACGCTGACACACGCGGATACACTCCTGATTTCAGTGTTGGCTGGCAAGACCATTGCCGACATCACGTTGCGCGCGCCCGGTGTGAAAGCCATCGTGCGTGCCATGCCCAATACACCGGCCTCTGTGGGGCGGGGCATTACCGGTTGTGTCGCGTCGGCTGATGTCTCGGAAGACCAGAAGGCGCTTGCCGACACCTTGCTTCGCGCGATCGGCAAGGTGGAATGGGTCCCCCATGAGGACCTCATCGATGTCGTCACTGCCCTTTCGGGATCCGGGCCCGCTTACGTTTTTCATCTCGTGGAATGCATGGCGGTGGCAGGTATCAGGTTCGGTCTTGCGCCGGATCTGGCCATGCGGCT
>JANNRX010000188.1:0-2259 GCA_031401875.1 Hyphomicrobiales bacterium
GCACACGGTGCAGGCGCAAGGCTGCACGCGCCTGCAACGCCCGAAGCCGTGCTGAAAGCCATTCAGGACTGGTGAAGAACCCCGTTCCTCAGCCCCGCGCGGCAGGCAGGATCATGCTGCGGATGAAGCGCGTGTTCACGCCTGTCTCGGGCTGGGTTGTTGTTGCCACGATCAGTTGCAGCGCAGGCACGGCGACCAGCACCTGACCGCCATAGCCCTGGGCGATGTAACTGTCATGCTTGCCATCCGGCGTCTTCTGGATGAACCAGAAAAAACCATAGTGCAATTCCTCGCGCGTATTGACCAGCTGTTGCGGCTTCAGCATTCTCGTGATGAATTCCTCACTGATGACGCGCTGCCCGTCCCAGTCGCCTTTGCGGCTGACAAGCCGTCCCAGCCGGATGAGAGAATCCATCGACAGGCTCAGGCCACCTGATGCGGCGGGGTGCCCATCCGGAGTTTGCCTCCAGCGATATTCGGTAATGCCCAAGGGCCGCAGCAGGACGTCTTCGGCAAACACGTCAAGCCGCTTGCCAACGCAGCGCGATAACAGAATTCCCAGGATATTCGTGGCATTGTTATCGTAGCTGAACACAGTGCCCGGTTGATCCGCGATGGCTCTGAAAAGCCCGGAGGTTGTCACCTGCGGGGGCTGAATACCTGGCAGGCTTGCCGTGCTCAATCCGGCAGTCATGGTCATGATCTGGCGGATGGTGATGCCGCGTGTGCGAGGATCGGCACCGGAGAAATCGATCTCGGGGAAGTAGGACATAACCGTGCCGTCGAGCGATGGCAGGATCCCACGATCAAGCGCGATACCGATGAGAATGGCGAGAACACTTTTGGTGACGGAATAGAGACGGAAAAGCTCATCCTTGCTGCTGCCCTCCCGCCGGTAATCAAGCAGGATCTGATCCTTTCTGACAATCGTGACGGCCATGGTGCCGGGAAAGTCCATCCGCAGCAGCGCAGGCAGCCTTTCGAGAAGATCAGCGTCGAATTCCTGCGGGGAAAGGCTTGCCGTCTTCCAGGAAAATGCAGGAGCTGACCGTGCGGTCTGAGCGAAAACATCGGGTGCGCAGAAGGCTGAAGCAGCCAGCGCAATCAGGTTCCGCCGTCGGATCATGTCAAGCCCGTTCCCGTTGCCAGAGTGATCGGAGTGTTTACTCCAGATTCCAGACGCTATCAAATGGAGGCATGAATTTTCTGCCAGTGCCGCGCAATATCAAGCCGTGTCGCCACCCATACATTGTCATGTTTTTGCACATAATCCAGAAACCGCGCCAGCGCCGCAACACGACCGGGGCGACCGACAAGCCGACAATGCAGACCAATCGACATCATCTTGGCTTGCCCGTTTTTACCCTCTTCATAGAGCACGTCGAATGTATCTTTCAGGTAACTGAAGAACTGGTCCCCCGCGTTGAAGCCCTGCGGTGTGGCAAAGCGCATGTCATTGGCATCCAGCGTGTAAGGCACGATGAGATGTGGCCCCTTCGGTCCCTTGACGGCATAGGGCAGGTCATCGGCGTAGCTGTCGGCGGAATACTCAAAGCCGCCTTCCTCCATGGTCAGATCAAGCGTGTTTTGGGATGTGCGACCCTGATAGAAGCCGAGCGGGCGTGATCCCGTCACTTCAGTGTGGATGCGGACAGCTTCCGCGATGTGGTGTGCTTCTTCCTCACGGCTGAAATCCTTGTAGTCGATCCATTTCAGCCCGTGGCTGGCGATCTCCCACCCTGCCTCTTTCATGGCCGCGACCTGCTCCGGCGAGCGCATCATGGCGGTGGCGACGCCGAACACTGTCACCGGCAACTGGCGCTCCGTGAACAGCCTCCAGAGCCGCCAGAAGCCCTGACGCGCACCATACTCGTAGATCGATTCCATATTCATGTGCCGCTGGCCAGGCCAGGCGGCAGCACCCACGATCTCGGACAGAAACGCCTCCGAAGCGGCATCGCCGTGCAGCAGGCAATTCTCGCCGCCTTCCTCGTAATTCACCACGAATTGTACGGCGATCTTCGCGCCATCCGGCCATTGTGGATCGGGCGTCACGCGCCCATAGCCCTTGAGATCGCGCGGGTAAGGAGTGGATGCAGGGTCGAACATGGAAAGGCTCATGGTTTGATGGAAGGCATCTTAGGAGGATAGCAGACAGATGACATCAGTGTTGTGCGTCCTTCGAGGCTTCGCTTCGCGAGCACCTCAGGATGAGGAGGTATGCTCAAGGCACTGGTTTCCTCATCCTGGGGTGCGGAG
>JANNRX010000189.1:0-4747 GCA_031401875.1 Hyphomicrobiales bacterium
GGCCGCATGGAGTCACAAAAGACCGGCGAGTCCGATCTCGGCATCAGGCGGTTTCTGGCAGCAGAACGAACACCCGCGCTGAACGCGCTTTTCCAGCCTTATCTTGATGTTTTGAAGGCCTTTAACGCCCTGGACGGAAAGCATTATCCGGGCTCGCCCATGGTCGCTTCCCATCTCTTGCGGCGCACGGACAGGCTCTCGCTGGCCGAACTTCACCCGATGGATTCGCGCGAGCTGCTGCGCCGCTTTGACAATGACCGTCGAACAACAGCGGTGATGATGGATGGCTGGGCGGCATTGAAGGCCTGGCTGCCTCCGCCCGAACGCCGCGGTATGGTTCTGGTCGATCCGCCCTTCGAAGACAGGGACGAATTGCAAAACCTCATCCCGACTCTTGCAGCGGCGCATCTCAAATGGCCAACAGGCACATTCGCCTTCTGGTACCCGGTCAAGGCGCATCGTGAGGCCGATCTCTTCGCCGCCGATATTGCAAGCCTGCGCATTCCCAAGACACTGCGGCTGGAACTGCTGGTGGATGCAGGAGGCGATGCACGCGCCCTCAACGGCTCCGGGATGATTATCGTCAATCCGCCCTGGACATTGAAACAGGAAGCCGCACTGATGTTGCCTTTCCTCGCCAGAACATTGGCCAAAGGTCCGCATACCGCCTGGAAGGCCGATTGGCTGACGGGGGAATAAGGCCTCGATGTCCTGTGTCTGAAGCGCGTCAGGTCATTGAAGCGTCATGGAATTGCTCGTATCTCTTGTTCAAGGATGATCGCTTCAGGGAGATTGACATGTCGTGGTTCAAAGGCGGAACACCCAATCAAGCACCGTCCGATTCAGGACAACCGCAACAGCAGCCCCAGCAGGGCGGCGGTTTTCTGGGTGGCGCGGCCCAAAATCCGCTGTCGGCCCCCTGGGGCAATGCCATGAACCAGCCCTCCTACGGGCACAAAGCGCAAGCAGGGCAAGACGACGATATCGATTTCGAGGTGAAGGGCAACGAGATGCAATTCGTCGAGATCGAGCTTGATCCCGGCGAAAGCGCCATCGCGGAAGCGGGCTCCATGATGTTCAAGGATGCCAGCGTCAGCATGGAGACGATCTTCGGAGATTGCTCTGCGGCGTCTCAGGCCGGTGGCTTCATGGGCAAGATCCTGGGCGCGGGCAAGCGGCTGCTGACAGGCGAAAGCCTGTTTACCACGCAGTTCACCCATCAGGGCCAGGGCAAGGCCAAGGTGGCTTTTGCAGCCCCCTACCCCGGCAAGATCCTGCCGATGCGGCTCTCGGAACTGGGCGGAACGCTGATCTGCCAGAAGGATAGCTTCCTCGCCGGTGCCAAGGGCGTCTCCATCGGCATCGCCTTCCAGAAGAAGATCATGACCGGGCTCTTCGGGGGCGAAGGCTTTATCATGCAGAAGCTTGAGGGCGACGGCTGGGTGTTCTGCCACGCCGGAGGCTCTATCTATCAGCGCACCTTGCAGCCCGGTGAAATTCTGCATGTCGATACCGGCTGCGTCGTGGCCTATACGACAGGCATCGATTTTGATGTGATCCGGGCGGGTGGCGTCAAATCCATGATTTTCGGCGGCGAAGGCGTGTTCTTCGCGCAGCTCACCGGGCCGGGCCATATCTGGCTGCAATCCCTGCCCTTCTCGCGTCTCGCCGGGCGTATTCTTGCGAATGCCGCTGGCGGCGGTGAGGAAGGCTCTGCGCTTGGCGGGCTCGGTCGCATCTTTGACGGCGACAACAGCTGATTGCAATTGCAAGGCGAGCCTCTCATTGTTATAACTTTGTTGTAACATTACAGTGGAAAGAGGGAGCATGAGCAGCGCGATCCGAAAAATGGGAAACTCATCCGGAATCATTCTTCCCAAGACGCTTCTGGCGCAGCTTCGGATTTCCGAGGGCGACCGGGTCGAACTGCGCGTGGAAGGCGACCGCATCATCATCGAGCCGGTCCGCAAAAAGATCCGCGATGGTTGGGCGGAGGATGCAAAGCGGATCGCCACTGAGGAAGGGATTGACGCCGAGTGGCTTGAATTTGCCAATGATGCGGATGAAACGCTCGCATGGTGAAGCAAGGCGACATCTGGCTTGTGCGTTTTGATCCAACGATCGGCAGCGAGTTTCAGAAGACGCGACCGGCGATGGTGGTTTCTCCGGCAGTGATGAATGATCATCTGCATACGGTGATTGTGGCACCGATGACCACCGGGAGCCGCCCGGCACGCTTCCGAGTGGAGATAGACTTTGAGGAAAAGCAGGGCCTGATCGTTCTCGATCATTTGCGGTCGGTCGATAAACGGCGCTTCGTGCGAAAGCTGGGCGTGGCATCAGACGAAACGCGCATGCAGTCATTGGCCGTGTTGCGCGACATGTTCAACGAGTGAACTGAGGTAACTGTAAAGCCCATGCCCCATTATGACGTCATCGTTGCCGGTATAGGCGGCATGGGTTCCTCCGCCTGCTACCATTTGGCCAAACGCGGCCAGCGCGTGCTGGGGCTGGAGCGCTTTGACCTTGGCCACTCCATGGGCTCGTCACACGGCCTCACCCGAATCATCCGTATCGCCTATTTCGAGGGTGAGCATTATGTGCCGCTGCTGAAACGTGCGGCGCAGCTCTGGAAGGAAACCGGCGACGAGGCCGGAACACAACTGCTTTATGTGACGGGCTCGCTGGATATCGCGACAGAGAAGGAAGGATTCGTCGAAGCCTCGCACCAATCCTGCATCCGCCACGATCTTCCCCATCAGATTCTGGACCGCAGAGAGATCGAGCAGCGCTATCCCGCTTTCCGCCTGACGCCGCAGCATCGGGCGTTGTGGCAGCCAGACGGCGGCTTCGTCGCCTCGGAGCGGGCGATTTATGCCCATGCCGGTCTTGCCATGAAGCATGGCGCAGAATTGCGCTTCAACGAGCCGATCCTGTCGTGGAAGGCAACGGCAAACGGTGGCGTGGAAGTGAGGACCGAACGCACCACCTACACCGCCGGAAGCCTTGTGCTCTCATCAGGCGCCTGGATGCCTGAGCTGGTGCCGGCACTCGGCAAGGTGGAACATATCGTCAAGCAGGCCATTGGCTGGTTCGGCGTGAAAAATCCGGCCCAGTTTCAGCCGGATCAATTCCCGGTGTTCATCCTCTCGGTAGAGGAAGGCAATTTCTATGGCTTTCCGCTTTGGGAGCATCCTGGGTTCAAAATAGGCGGACCGCATTTCGCTCGCGAACTTATTGATCCCAACAGCCCTGATCGGACGCCGAGCCCCAGGCAGGTGGCGGCGATCCATGATTGCCTGAAGAAGTATATTCCCGACGCCGCAGGCGATCCGCTCACGCTCAAGGGCTGCATGTACACCGTGACGCCGGACGAGCATTTCGTGGTTGATCGCCTGCCGGATACACCGCAGGTTATCGCGCTCTCGCCTTGTTCCGGCCATGGTTACAAATTTTGCAGCGTCCTCGGTGAAGTTGCAGCGGATCTTGTAATCAAGGGCGAAACCCCATTCGATATAAAAGAACTGTCGATTCAACGCTTTAAAATATAAATATTCCTGAGTGATCAATGATCAATCCGTCATCTCACTATTGTGATCGTGGTATTAACACTCCCAGGCACCGGATTTGCTAGTCTCTGATCATAAGCATTCAGAAGAGAGAGTGCGCCTTACTTTGGGTGAACCTTCCGGCGACTGCGCCGTATGGAGACGACCATGTCAGATATGACAGCGAGGTATGCCGCTTTGACACCGGACAACCACCGTTCGGACTGGGTGGATGTGGCCAAGGCCCTTTGTATTATTCTCGTGGTGATGATGCATTCCACCCTGGGATACCAGGAGGACATTGGTCACAAAGGTTTCCTGGGTCCTGTCGTCGCTTTCTTCGCGCCGTTTCGGGTGCCGACCTTCTTCATTCTCTCCGGCCTGTTTCTGGCCAAAGCCATGCAACGCAACTGGAGCGAATTCCTGAATGCCCGTATCGGGCATTTCGTATATTTCTATCTGCTCTGGGCTTTCATCCAGTGCCTGTTCAAATGCGGAGCAGTGGTTCTGACCAGCCCGGTTCTGCTTGTGGAGCATATGGTCTGGACCATCGCGGAGCCTTATGGAACGCTCTGGTTCATCCATCTCCTCGCCGTCTTCTCGCTTGTCACCTATGCCTTGCGCCGGGTGAACCCGCTGATCGTCGTCGCTGCGGCGGCAGTGCTGCACATACTGCCCATCAAGACGGGCTCGACACTGGTTGACGAATTTGCCCTGCGTTACGTGTTCTTCGTCATGGGCTGGGCCTTTGCAACCAAGTTTTTCATGGTCGCGACATTGGCGCGCGCGATGCCCGGCAGGGCTCTCATCAGCATCAGCGTGTTCGCTCTGCTGAACGGGCTTGCTGTTCATGGTTTCGGGATCAGCAAATGGCCCGGGATCAGTCTCCTGCTTGGCACCGCTGGTGCAGCAGCACTCATTGCAATTGCCGTCTGGCTCAGTCGACTGCCCCATATCGGGCGCTTCCTCGCCAGCCTGGGGCAGCAGACGCTTGTCGTCTTCGTCGCCTTCTTCCTGCCTATGGCGATCTCCCGCGTCATTCTGGTCAAGCTCGGCATCGGAGTGGGCGGTGGCTGGATCATCGGATCTGCAAGCCTGCTGATCACTGCCATTGCCGTCATCACGCCTCTGCTTATGGCGCATCTTGTTCAAGGCACATGGTTTGCTTTCCTGTTTCAACGTCCGAGATTTGGGCTCTT
>JANNRX010000190.1:0-8510 GCA_031401875.1 Hyphomicrobiales bacterium
CCAGCGCGTCAGCAGTAACCATGCATGCCTTGATGACGAAAAGAGATGTGCCGACCGCAATCGGATGGATCGGCCTTGCTTGGCTTTCACCCTATTTCGGCTCACTGCTTTACGTCAGTTTCGGGATCAATCGTGTTTCACGCCGGGCGCGAAGGCTTCTAGGGCCGGGGAATGCTTTTGTACCAATCGCAAAGACTACAGGTACATCGCTTGCAACTGACGACCCGCTGCGGACAGCGGTTGGGAGAATTACCGCGCATGAGACCGCCAAGGGCACAATCACAGAAATTCTCCACTGTGGCGACGAGGCATATCCCAGGATGCTCAAGGCCATTGAGAATGCCCGCTCGAGCATCGCGCTTTCAACTTACATTTTCCGGACCGACGAACTTGGCCTTCGCTTTATCGAAGCTTTGACACTTGCACATCGACGCGGTGTCGCTGTGCGCGTTCTCATTGACGGTATCGGTGGTGGTTACTTGCGTTCCAAGGCTTATCACCGGCTTCGCAATGAGGGCGTGCCGGTAGCGCGCTTCCTGCACAGCAAATTGTTGTGGAAGATGCCGCTTCTGAACTTGAGGCTGCACAAGAAGCTGTTGCTGGTCGATTGCGAGCTGGCTTTTGTCGGTGGTCTCAATATTGGCGCTGATAACATTTGTGCGAAGCGACAGGCTTCACCTGTCGTTGACACACATTTTTCCATCGAAGGAACTGTTGTGCAGCAGATCGCAACAATCTTTCATGATGATTGGCACTTTACAACTTCCGAGATTCTGGATGGCCCGGAATGGAATCATTCAGGACTTGATACAGGTGGAAAACCTGCGCGAGCAATTGAATCAGGCCCTGACCAGAGTGTTGGTCATCTTATGCTGGTGCTCCTGTCGGCAATCAGCACCGCACAGCATTCAATCAAGATTGTCACACCTTATTTCCTCCCTGACGAGGGGCTGTTGATGGCACTGGAATTGGCTTCATTGCGCGGTGTGTCTGTTCACGTGGTGATGCCCGCAGTCAACGATCACAGCTTCATGGCATGGGCGGCCTGCAGCCATATTCGGCCCCTGCTGACGACAGGATGCAACCTGTGGCGTTCGCCACAGCCATTCGACCATTCGAAGCTCATGACAGTCGATGACACGTGGTGTCTGATTGGCAGTGCAAACTGGGACGCACGTAGTCTGCGCCTGAGCTTTGAACTCATCGTCGAATTTTACGACGCCGAAAAGGCCCGCCAAATCAGCAAGATAATCGACCTGAAATGTGTCGAGCCTATCACGTTGGCTGAAATCGATGGCCGCTGGGGCATCCTGAAAGTTCGCGATGCCGCCGCAAGGCTGCTGATGGCCTATCTTTAGACAATGAAATCGAGGTTATGGTGAAGGTTGCATCCTACAATATCCATAAGTGCCGGGGGACTGACCGCCTCGTGCGCCCAGGTCGCATCATTGATGTCCTTGCCCAAATTGGTGCAGATCTTGTTGCGCTTCAGGAGGTAGATCATCGCTTCGGACAAAGAAGTGGTATGCTTGATCTAACGGCATTGCACCATCAAACCGGGCTGAGCTTGCTGGTGCAATCGGATAGCAACGATGGTCATGGCTGGCATGGAAATGCACTTCTCGTTCGTGGTGTGCCGAGGTTCTACAGACGCTTTCGCATCAAGCTGCCGGGTATCGAGCCGAGAGGAGCGATTGTTGCTGAACTTGATCTCGGCGATGGAAAGTTTCGCATTATTGCCGCCCATCTCGGGCTGTTAAGAAGATCGAGAATTGATCAGGCGAATGTTCTCCTGCGCGCATTCCTGCATTTGGCTCCGATGCCCACAATCATGCTGGGAGATTTCAACGAATGGCGCGTTCATCGCAGATCCTCTCTGGATATCTTTGTGCCATTTTTCGGGAACGAAAAGCAGCCACTCAGCTTTCCGTCCCAGCGTCCACTCCTCGCACTGGATCGAATTTTTGGATGGCCGGCCGGCTTTGTCAGTTCAGTTGCTGCCCATGACACGGCACTTTCCCGAAAAGCATCTGACCACTTGCCGTTGAAAGCAATCGTCGATCTGAAAGCAGCACGGACACTTCTTGATACCGAAGCTAGGGTGTGTTTTCAGCGAAATATTTGACAACTTCAATTGGATTGTCGAGAGGTTGCATGGTCGCGGCTTCGCTCAAGCCGGTACTTTAATTGCCCATTTAATGGCACCAGCAACAAGCGAGAGCGCGAGAATGCTGGCCACCCAGATACCGCCGAACCACCCTAGCCGCTGCCAGAGCGGCGCCTTGCGTGCGGTTTCGCTTTGCTCTGTCATCAGTGGTATCCGCCTACAGCATTTACCTTGCCGCGGAAAACCCAGTAGGAATACGCAGTGTAGACAAGGATCAACGGGACAAGCACCACTGCCCCGACAAGCAGGAATGACAGACTGTTATCAGGAGCCGCCGCTTCCCAGATCGTCACGCTGTTGGGGACGATATGCGGATAAAAGCTGATGCCGAGGCCGATAAAGCACAACGCGAACAATGATTGTGCAGCTATGAACGGGGCAACTTCCTGGCGATCTCGCAAACCGCGATACAGCACGAAGGCTGCAAGCAACACGAGCAATGGCACAGGTCCGGCCAGCAGCATATGCGGCCAGCCAAACCAGCGTTCCATGTAAACAGCATTCAAAAATGGGGTCCATGCACTCACGATACCGATCAGGAGCAACGTGAGTGGAGCCGTGATCCTGGCCATGCGATAGGCGGTCTCCTGAACCTGTGCTTCGGTTTTCCATATGAGCCAACACGCGCCAAGCAGCGCATATCCGATGACAAGGGCACTGCCAGTCAAAAGGCTGAACGGCGTCAGCCAATCCCACCAGCCGCCTGCGTAAGCGCGGTTGGCCACCGGAATGCCTTGCACCAGCGCACCAAGCGCTACCCCTTGAGCAAACGTGGCAATGGCTGATCCTCCAGCGAAGGCCCAATCCCACAGGAATTTACCCCGGACCGTCCGCCAGCGAAACTCAAAGGCTACCCCGCGAAAGATCAGGCCCAGCAACATCACGGTGATCGGTGCATAAAGCGCAGGCATGATGATGGAATAGGCCAGCGGAAACACGGCAAACAAACCACCACCGCCCAGCACAAGCCATGTCTCGTTACCATCCCAGACAGGCGCCACCGAGTTCATCATTTCGTCCCGGTGTACCTCTTCTTTCATGAAGGGAAACAGGATGCCTATGCCAAGGTCAAATCCATCAAGAGCGACATAGGCCAGAATGGCAAAGGCGATCAGCGCTGCCCATATAAGAGGAAGATCGAGCATCATGATGTTGCTCCTGCAGTACCAGGTGCGACTGCTCCATCAACGTCCATCGCCGGTGCGGGCATGATGCCCGCAGCCCGGATTGGTTGTTCAGGCGGCAGCCCAGGTTCACCGGCATGAGGCGGCTGGTTCATCAGGCGCAGGATATAGAACGTGCCAGCTCCAAACAGCGCGAAGTAGACGACAATGAAAGCGATTAACGAGGCGCCAACGGCGGCTGCCGAAACAGGCGACACCGATTGGGCCGTCGTTAACAGGCCGTAGACCGTATAGGGTTGTCGCCCCACCTCAGTCGTGACCCAACCGGCAAGCACCGCGACAAACCCTGAGGGGCCAAGCAGAATGGCCGCGCGATACATCAAAGGCGTGTCAAAAAATCGGCCTCGATAGCGCAGCCACAGGCTCCACAGGCCAAGGCCCAGCATTGCAAAACCAATGGCCACCATGATCCGGAAACTCCAGAAGACGATTGCAACGGGGGGTTGCTTGTCGATCGGAATTGTATCGAGGCCCGCCAAAGGTGCATTCAGGTCATGTTTGAGAATAAGCGATGACAGTTTCGGGATCTGGATCGCATAGTCGATGCGCTTTTCGGCAGCATTGGGAATACCAAACAGGATGAGCGGCGCTCCTGCTGGATAGCTATCATAGTGCCCTTCCATGGCCATGACCTTGGCAGGCTGATATTCAAGCGTGTTGATGCCATGAAGATCGCCGGCAATGATCTGCAGGGGCGCAACAATCGCTGCCATCCACATCGCCATCGAAAACATGATGCGCGCCGCAGGGTTCTTGCTATCGCGCAACAGGTGCAGGGCGCCGACACCACCCACCACGAAAGCCGTCGTCAGGTAGGCGGCCAGGACCATATGCACCAGGCGATAGGGGAATGACGGGTTGAAGATCACCGCCCACCAGCTCGTGGTGACGAACTGCCCGGCTGCATTGATGGCATAACCGGCAGGCGTTTGCATCCAGCTGTTCACTGACAATATCCAGAAAGCGGACATGAACGTCCCGAACGCCACCATCAGTGTAGCCAGAAAATGCAGTTTGGGGCCTACACGTTCGCGGCCAAACAACATGACACCCAGAAACCCGGCTTCGAGAAAGAAAGCTGATAGAACTTCATACCCCATCAAAGGTCCAAGCACGGGGCCAACCTTGTCCGAGAACACACTCCAGTTGGTACCAAACTGATAGCTCATGACAATGCCGGACACGACGCCCATGCTGAACGCGACGGCGAAAATCTTCTTCCAGTAGTTAAACAGATCAAGAAACACCGATCTGTCGGTTTTTAACCACAGCCCGTTCAGCACAGCGAGATAACTCGCAAGTCCGATCGTAAAGACCGGAAAGATGATATGAAAACTGATCGTGAAAGCGAACTGAATGCGGGCCAGAAGCAGCGCGTCGAATGACATCATGGCATCTGTTTCCTTGTGCGGAAAGCACATACTCTAATGTGCAAACGCAAGCGTGTCCTTAAAGTTCAGAAGGTTCGACAAAAGAATCTGAGTATAGTCCGGGGGTGCAAGGCGACTGGCTGTTGGCCTTATCAACGCAGACGAAAGGCATGTTCTGCCCGACCCTTGCCAGGATGCCAAATGACCAGTCATGATCAAGCGCCGCGTTTTCCCGTCAGCCACATCATGACCTTGCCCCCGCAGAATGTCTCCCAAGGCTGAATGTGTATCATCGGTTTTGGACGCTGTTCCTGCTCCGGCCCTGAGCACTTTTGCACGCTGTTTTACTGCCTGGTTCCGGCGGCGTCCGGCAGCATGGCTGATCTTCCATTCAGATCGCGGAAGTCAAAACGCAGCGGGGACTTGCAGAAGCAGCTGAAAGCCTTTGGCATGCTGGCCTCCATGAGCCGCAGGGGCGATTGCTAGGACAATGCTGTGCCCGAGACGCTATTCGGATCCTTGAAGGTCGAGCTGGCTTCACGGAATGCGGTTCGACACACGCCGGATGGCAAAGGACGATCATGGACTGGTTGCAGTTCTACAATCATTGCCGCCTGCACTCGACGTGGACTATCTCAGCCCAATGAACTTCGATAAGGCAAAGGCAAATGAAAGAAAGGGGCTTGGTGAGCAAGAAAGAAAAGCCGCATCATCAACCCGCCAAGGGAGACGTCAAACCCGGGCAGGTTCATTGGCGGAAGCACCATCCCTATGCATCTTTTGCGCGTTCCTGCATACCGTTTAAATTCCATAAAGCCCAGCCTTGTCAGAGTGTGGAAGCTCGATACCATGTTGGAAGCTGGCAGGGCTATGATCGCCAGCCGGGAAGCTCGACTGTGCCCAAAGCCGGTAGTTGCCTAACTCCGATGCCATGCAGGCGATAAACGACGCAACAAGGCGGTGCGACAGAAGTATATGAGCGCCGTTCCTGGGTGGAGCCTCCAGCAATCCGGCCTGGTGGGCCGATTCCAGCAGACGCCGCAGGTGCGAGCGGGAGACGCCGAACCGTGCGCCAAAGACTTGCAGATCAACCGCGACCG
The DNA here is from genome assembly GCA_031401875.1 of Hyphomicrobiales bacterium. Classification (GTDB taxonomy): domain Bacteria; phylum Pseudomonadota; class Alphaproteobacteria; order Rhizobiales; family Beijerinckiaceae; genus JADCCX01. The sequence goes on from JANNRX010000190.1 coordinate 5,822, forward strand.
GCACAATGTGCGAGCCTTCGCTGCGAAGGATCGTCTCCGCCACGCAACTTAGCAACAGCATCCAGCCGCCATCGCGGCTCACGAAGTGTTCGACCTCCGGGAAAGGTTCAAGAAGCTTCCATCCCGAAAGGATGGACTCGGCTCCACGCCGCCGCATATCCCAGCCAAACCGGGGCTCGCTCTTGTGGCGGGCGGCGAGCGCGCCTTCCGGCGCAATCGCATCGATGATCTGGAAGATGCGATGATTCCAACCCTCAACAATCTCAATGAATGCGTCCGACGGCACGAGGTGGACAACACGCGAATCGTCGGCCGCCCGGACGCGCCGCAGCAAGCCGCCGACCTGCATCAATCCCAGGATCGCAAAAACGCGGCCTCGGCTCGCGCATTTCTGGATAGCGCAGATCCGCTGCAGGTTGGCGAATGTGAGCCCGCTGCGAGGGTCGGCAGCATCGCGCTTGTCATGCAAGTAAAGCGTGTAGACCAGCATCTCGAAGCGCCATGCTTCCGTCACCACCTTGTTCAGAATGAGGTTATTGGCGAAGTACTGAGGGATCAGTTGACCGTACAGCGCAAGGCCCCTCAGAAAACTCGGATGATCGCGCAACGCAAGGATGCGGCGCCAGTCTTCTGCCGTGGTGCGACCAGCCAACTCTGCATCAAGTCCATCGATTCGGAAAGGCCGGACGGCGAGAGGCATGCACACGACGACAAATCAGCTTCAGACCACCGCTGGATAAGGGGAGTTAGCTCACAAATCAAGATATGCTGTCAAGGATGCCGCAGGGCTTGCTGTTTGCCAGTTGATCGGTCGACGCGGCTTCCTGGCGTTTCATCACTTCCAGTTCAACGTCGCCATGATTCTCGCCATTGCACGCACGTTCGGACTTTCCGCGCCCAGCGCGCCCCATTGCTGGACTATCAGCAGTTCGCCATTGCGGAGCGTGGCGAAATCGATGACGAGGCTACCTCCGACTCCATTGCGCCCGAGAGCATAAGTCAACTGACCTGTGGCTACGTCCTTGATTTGTCGCGCCGACTCGGTCCTGCTTGCCAGGTCAGGCGGATGTCTGGATGTGTCCTTGAAATAGAGAAGAATGCGCTGGAGTTCCTTCGTCCTGTCGGCACCTCGCAGGATCGAGATGTCGAAGAACGTGCGGCGATCAGGCGATGCCCCATCGACGCCGTCCTCATGGCTGTTAGGATTCCATGCGTCGGGCACCCTGATGCTCGCGACCGTCTTGTCATTGGGAAATTCATAGACGGCTCCATCACCTGACGCCGACTGGGCCTTTGCACGCTCACTGATCGAAACTACTGCCACCGCGAACGGCAGGGCAATGACGAACCGTCGTCCGATTTGCGTCTCTTGTGTCTTCATGGCGATTTGTTCCAGACGAGGAGTGTCGGTCGGCGATCCGAGGATTTTCCCGCACGGCCAATGCGACCGCACCGTCACGGCAATGGTCCGGCCAACTCCGCCTTACCGGCGCGTCGGCCAACCATGCAGGACGATTGTTTCCGGTCTTTCCGACCCTCGACCGTCAAGGCTTCCTCTAGCGTCACAAGGATAAATGATGCGCTATATTGTGACGGTTGGACGTGTTTCACCTCTTTCGCGGCAGGATTTTCTTTCCTGTATGCAGCAACACACTGTGATTCGGCCCGCTTCATCAGGTCAGCGAGCTTCGCCCACTCGTCACCGCTTGAGGACAGCGCGGCGCTCGGATACCCGACAGAGCAGACGATGACGGCGACAAGGCCGAAGGAAACCAGATGATTCGACTCAAGGTTGAGCGGACCTGCGTGAGAGCGATTTGCCTTCATGATATTCTGACTCCGTCTGCGTCTGTGGAACCCGCAGAACCTTCTCTGAAAGCTGCGTGTCATGAGGCTGGCTCTGTCTTGCCGACCGGGACGCGCTAATCCCAGGTGAAGCCTTCGTTCTTCATGTAAATGTTGGTCGGATTGTTCCTGCACCAGTCCATGGTGAAGTCCTGCGAACCCCAGTCGACCCAGCTGACACGGAACGGTACCCTGCAGGAGCCTGACTGACTATTCCAGACCAAGTCGATTGACCTCCCCGGTGAAATCCGACCTCCTCTTATCCAATTCGAGCTCCAACGCCCATCTTGATAAGTATAAAATCCGTTTATTAGCCAACCGTCAGAACGATTATGCAAATAGAAGTTATAGTTTTCCGCCGATGCTGTAGATAATGTTCCAATTATCATTGCTACAAAACAAAGAATAACCCTCTTCATCATGTGTTCTCCTAAGCATCATGTGCAAGTTTTGCCTATTTGCTAAACTTATCTACTTAAACCATAAAAATTCAGTGAGATCGTGTCAACGGTATTTTACGCCCGCAAGTCGTCCATTTTTGGACCGAATTGGCCTGCGCTTCGCCCTCGCAAAGCGCATGCGACGGAGCGTTACAAGTTGCTGGCATTCACACTTTCGGCAAGCATTGCTGGCCTCGGCGGCGTGCTTTTGCTGTTCAAAAACCGTCTCACTTCGGCGGAACCCATCTCGGTTGCTTTCTCAGGGGAGTTGTTCGCCATGGCGGTGATCGGTGGCATTCGGTCGTTTCTCGGCCCAGCACTGGGTGCGCTGTTCTTCGTCATCTTCCGGGATTACCTGTCCAGCATCCAGTCTTATCCGTGGATTTCAGCCAACTGGCTGTTCT
>JANNRX010000191.1:0-3345 GCA_031401875.1 Hyphomicrobiales bacterium
ACGTCATTGCCGCCAAAAAGGCAGGCGTGAACAACTATATCGTCAAGCCGTTCAATGCACAGACGCTGAAAAGCAAGATCGAAGCAGTCTGCGGCATCTGATCCGCTCTTTCGGTCGACAGATTGATCAAAGGCGGCTCAGGTCGCCTTTTTTGCTGTCGCGATTGCAAAATGGCCTTACCAGGCGAGCTTTCGGCTCGTCATTGTGGGCTTTGCGGTCTGCACCGCAAGAAAAGCGGCAAGCAGCTCATGATTGATCTCGCCATTTGCATCGTGCAATTCACCGGTATGGATTCCCGCTGTCAGGAAAAGACTGTCCAGCCCAAATGAAGCAGCACCGATCACATCGGTGCGAATAGCGTCTCCGATAGCCAGAATACGCGATTTATCCGGTTGCTGGCCGAGTATGGTTGCCGCCTTCGCTAGCGTCGCCTCATAAATCGGCCGGTGCGGCTTGCCAGCCTGGATGACCTTTCCGCCCATCTCCTCATAGAGCGCCGCAACAGCACCCGCGCATGGGATGAGTTTTTCACCACGCTCGACCACGAGGTCAGGGTTTGCGCAGATCATGGTCAGGTCCTGCTTGCGAATGCGGGAGAGAATGTCGCGATAATCATCAACTGTTTCCGTATCATCGTCGGCAAGACCAGTGCAGATCACAAAGGATGCCTTTTCAAGCGGCACACGCTCAACCGCAAGATTGCGAAACAGCGGCTCATCACGGACGGCGCCAATATGAAAGCAGTGCCGATCATGTTGCGATATTGCCAGATCATGGGTGACGTCGCCGGAGGTGACGATGGCGTCATAGGCCGTGGATACCACGCCGATCGTGTCCAGTTGTTCCTTCACAGACCAATGCGGACGCGGCGCATTGGAAATCATGATCACCGCGCCACCCGATTCGCGAAAACGGCTGAGCGCTTCGCCGGCTTGCGGATGCGGGCTGATGCCATTGTGGACAACGCCCCAGACATCGGAAAAAATGACATCGTAGCGGCCTACAACGGACGCAATGCCACCGACCAGAAGATCGGGGATAGTGATATTGGAGGCATGGGGAGAAGATGGCACGAAACTATCCTGAACTCTTCTAGATTTGCGACAGTGTTGACGCTGTAACAGCGCGTTGTGACATTTGCGGCGCGAGATAGATTCCTCGGAATTGGGCGTCAGGCGCGGCGCAGCAGACTGCGGAATGATTGACGCTGCACGCGCCCGGAAGCCGGTGTCTTTTCAGGCTGTCCGCTACGTCCTGCGTCCTTTTGCAAGGCCTCGCCAACAGCCTTGGGTTCGAGCACCTCTGCACGGACCGCACGGACCGCGCCGAAAAGATCACCCTGGGCCTGTGGTGCCGCATAATCCAGCATCTCACGTACGATCTCCTCGGTCGTCACACCATCAACCAAAAGCATGATGTTGTTGCGTTGGAGCAATTCCGCGACATCGGCAGGATGAATATCTGCCACCCGCCCACCGGAATGAATGGCTTCCTGCATCAGACTGGCAGGAACCCGGAGTTGACGCATGCCAAGTGTCACAAGTTCAGACACATCAAAGCGCAAATGTTCGCTCAGGCTGGCACCAAGACCAATGCCAATGCGGCTGAAAGAGGCAACGGCCTCGCGTCCCTCCGCACCTTTGAGTCGCAGATCTGCATGGTCCAGTTCAAGCGTGATGGCGCGCGCGATTTTTTCATCGTTGCGGGTCAAATCCTCCACCTGCGTTCTGAAATTTCGATCCAGTATGCTCGCCATGGAAACGGCGCAGGAAAGACCGGCATCCCGGTTGCGGGAACGCAGGATGCGCAGAACCTGCACAGCCCGGGAGAACAGCGCCTTGTCGAGCTCGGTTTCCAGTCCGGTCGCAGCAGCAATGCGCCTCAGGTTGGCATCATGCTGGACATCAGCGCTCCCGCCCTTGAGCCGGAGCGAGGCCTCATAACCGCTGGCCTTGCGTTGCGGCAGCATCACGATGGGTTGCAGGCAAAGTTCCAGCCGGTTGCTGGAAAGTGCGGAAGACAATGTCGTCTTGAGTTCCTTGAGAACCTCTGCGGAAGGTGCCACGTGATGCACGACTTGTGCTTCAAACATGGCAGGAAGATCGGCCGTAAAGCCTAGCTCGGCCTCATTCTCGAATTCTTCCGGCAGTGGCGCAGTAAACCGCGATGGAGCAGCAACTGGTGCGGGAGCAGGATGTGCTGTCTGGATCAGCGGCGTCGGGTCGATCTGTTGGCTGAACTTGCGGTCATGCTCTGCAACGGTCTTGGCCAGATCGCTGATCAATTGGCCAATCACCTCCATATCCATCGCCGTGGCATGCATCGCTGACGCAGGTGCCGCCATTACGCTCTTGCTTACGTCATCAACGCGGGCTTCACTTTGCCCCTGCCTTTGGTGCAGATAGACAAACTGCGATTGCAGTTCATCCATGGCTTTCCTGAGTGCCGTTCGCTCGATACGATTTTCATAGGCCTGGTGGAATCCAGCGCCAACGAAAGCCGACAAGATACCTGCGGCAATACACGGCAGAAGCCCCGCACCTAACGCGAAAAATCCAACTCCCCCCATGGCGCCTCCCACCAGCGCAGCCGTGCTTGTCAAAATCAGAGATTTGCGCCCCATCAACTCCAGCTTTCATTCTGGGTTCGTCCGCCCCGGAAGAGTGTTTGTCTCGATCAAGAAAATTGTGCGAATCACCAAGCGATTCGCTTTTTCGTCGTGATAATGCATCATCCTGAGGCAATTGAGAATCGTCCTGCAGGAGTTCTTTGTATGCCGCGTTTTTTCAATCCCCGAGGAATTGCCCAGCCGGCCTCGCGATACAGCCATGGCGTCGCTCATTCCGCCCGTGCACGGCGGTTGATTATCTCGGGGCAAGTCGGCATCCGGATGGATGGGACCATTGCTGACTCTCTCGAAGAGCAGATGGAAGTCGCCTGGGATAATCTCACCGAAGTGTTGCGGGAAGGGGGAATGACGATCGCGGATCTGGTCAAGATCGTGACCTATGTCACGGTTCCTGACTCCGTTGCTCTTGTCCGGAAAGTTCGCGTTAAAAAGCTGGGGCAGCACGCGCCAGCATCAACCTATCTGCAAGTGGCAGGACTTGCCGCGCCGGAATTCCTGTTCGAAGTGGAGGGAGAGGCGGTCTGCGAAGACCCTGAAAGCCTCTTTGATGAGCTTTCGGGCACCGCGTCGCATCCCGAGCGCTTTGGTTCGGGTTAACGTCTTGATCGTGTATCCCGGCATTCTGCGTGAACCATCAAAAAGGCATCATAGGACAGTGTTTTGATGCCCTCTTGCTGTAAAGATCTTTACGCTCCAGATTAAAGTTCAAAAGGAAC
>JANNRX010000192.1:0-1524 GCA_031401875.1 Hyphomicrobiales bacterium
GGCGTCGCAGAGGCAATACTCTCTATGCTGTGGCAGGCACGCAAAGAAACAGTGTGCATTCGCTCCCTGTATATCATGGCTTGTATACTGCCACTCTGGCACTCGTTCCCATGTTGCTCGCACTCGTCATATGGGTGAATGTGGCACCATCCTACACGCGTTCAGCGGCTATTTCATCAGCACCTGCCATCGTTGAGAGCGGTGATACATCCCGCAGGAAGCTCGAAGAGCAGTCTCTTTTTCGTGACATTCAGCTTTCCGCCAGTCTTCTGAACCAGGGCCGCCCGTTGACGCGGCCTGACCTGAAGCTCTCTGGCGAAGTGTACAATTCGGCACTCACCACAACAAACATCGCCCTGATCATTCTTGGCGTTGCCGGAGGTTTGGTCGGGTTGTTTCTCGGGTTACGGCGGATTACCAGCATTTTTCGGTCCCGTAATGCATTTGAAAATTTTGTGCTGATTGCCCTTATCGCCTGTTCGATTGTGGCCGTTCTCACCACCGTCGGTATCGTTTTCTCAGTCCTGTATGAAACTTTGAATTTTGCCTCCCGCTATCCGATTTGGGATTTTCTGACGGGTACGATCTGGTCACCCTCTTCGCTCACACTGGGTGCCTTGCCCCTGTTTGCTGGTACGATCCTGATCACCATCATTGCGATCTCGATCGCGGGACCTATCGGTCTTTTCGCTGCTATTTATCTTTCGGAATATGCCTCGCAGCGTTTCCGCGATTATGCCAAGCCCGTGCTAGAAGTTCTGGCTGGCATTCCGACCGTTGTTTTTGGCTTCTTTGCGGCGCTCACCGTCGCGCCTTTCTTCAAGGGCATGGGCGACTGGATTGATCTGACGCTGGGAACCAATCTTGGTGTCGCATCGGAAAGCGCACTTGCTGCGGGCCTTGTCATGGGCGTGATGATCATTCCTTTTGTGTCATCGCTTTCCGATGATGTGATCAACGCTGTTCCGCAATCTCTGCGCGACGGCTCCTATGGAATGGGTGCCACGCGTTCGGAAACGATCAAGAAGGTCGTGCTACCTGCCGCACTTCCCGGCATTGTTTCTGCCATGATGCTGGCGATCAGCCGGGCTATTGGTGAAACCATGATCGTGGTGATGGCGGCGGGCCTCGCCGGCAATCTGACATGGAACCCGCTTCAGGCCGTGACAACGATCACTGTCCAGATCAAGACATTGCTGGTCGGTGACCAGGAGTTCGACAGTCCCAAAACATTGTCTGCTTTCGCTCTGGGTTTCACGCTTTTCCTCTTCACCCTGTTGCTGAATGTCATAGCACAGCGGATTGTCAGCAAGTATCGAGAGCAATATGACTGATGCAACGCTACCAACCCGCAATACCGTTGATTTCGCTTCGCCTGAGGCTCAGTCGCGCGTCCGCAAACGGTACGCAGCCGAACGCCGTTTCAGAATTTACGGCATCTCGGCCATTGCCTTCGCGGCGCTGTTCATTGTGCTCTTGGTCTCGGACATTCTGATCAAGGGCATTCCTGCTTTTACCGAGCAC
>JANNRX010000193.1:0-2415 GCA_031401875.1 Hyphomicrobiales bacterium
CAGCCAGCGCCATTCTGCCATGAACCGTCTGGCCCAGGTGAATTGACGCTTGGCATAGTTGCGGGTGTCCTGTTGACCCAGACGGATGGCTTCATCGAGAGAAAGCCTGCCTTCGAGATATGCCATCAGATGCGGCATGCCGTGGGATTTCATGATGCCCCGGTTGGCAGGAAGCGCCAGCGCCTGTATCGTACGCGCTTCATCCAGCGCACCTGCTGCGATCATGGCATGGAAGCGTGCATCGATCCTCGCATATAGCGTGGGCCTGTCGGGTGCCAGGAAAACGCCCTGCCAGCGCCCTTGCGGCAGCACGGATACGGTGGATTTATCCTGCCATATCGACAGGGACCGACCCGTTTCGAGCATCACAGCCACCGCCCGCTGAAGACGTGGCGTATCGGCAGGCGACAGTCGCGACGCCATTTCAGGGTCATGCGCCAGAAGCCAGTCGTGCAGCTTTTCTCCCGAGGCAGACATTGCTTCAACCCTCGCGACAGTCTCGCGGCTGATCTCAGGCATGTCGACAAGACCCCGGGTCAGTGCATTGAAATAGAGGCCCGTGCCGCCAACAATGACAGCAAGGCGTTTTTGCGCCCGGAGTTTCTCCAGCACAGGCGAGACAAGCCGCACATAATCACCCGCCGAAAAGGCTGTCGCCGGATCGATGACGCCATAGAGCTGGTGCTCGACCTCCGCTTCCTCCTCAAGTGAAGGACGCGCGGTCAGGATACGCGGACCATCATAGATCTGCATGGAATCGGCATTGATCACCACGCCCCCCACAGCCTTTGCAAGGGCCATGGCTTTTGCAGACTTGCCGCTGGCGGTGGGACCTGCGATGAGCAGCGCGTCGCAACCGGCAAGATCAACGCCGCCCAGTCCTCTTCCGTCCTTCTGTTCAAGTCGATCCATCATGGCTTTTGTCGCAATCCTGATCTCGAACCCTGCTGTCCCGGTCATAACGGCAGCCTTGCTTGCAAAGCTTGCCGGTGCCTTGCCACAGGCGGGTGCTGCGCGATGGCTTGCCAGCGGTATCGCGGCAGATATCCCTTTCGCAAGATCGGATCGTCCTTCCAAGGACCTGATCGATGGTTTGCGGGGGATCATTGGCGATCTGCCTATCGATGTTGCAATTGTGCCAGAAGCCTACAGGCGCAAGAAACTTCTGCTGGCGGACATGGATTCCACCATGATCCAGCAGGAATGCATTGATGAACTGGCAGCGTTCGTGGGGCTGAAGGAACAGGTCTCCACCATCACAGCCCGCGCCATGCGCGGCGAAATCGCTTTCGAACCGGCTTTGCGCGAGCGCGTGGCCCTGCTCAAGGGATTACCGGTCAGCGTCGTCGATGACATTATTGACAAACACATCACCCTGATGCCGGGCGGGCGCGAGCTGGTTCAGACCATGAAGGCCAACGGCGCCTATACAGCACTCGTTTCCGGTGGATTTACGGTGTTTACAGCGCGGATTGCTCCCATGATCGGATTTGATGAGGACAGATCCAACATACTCGAACTGGACGGCGACACACTCGCGGGGCTGGTGCGGGAGCCGATCCTGGGCAAGGAAGCCAAACAGGAAAGGCTGATTGCGCTGCGATCCCTGAAGAGCCTGAGGCCCGAAGAAACGCTCGCGGTTGGTGACGGGGCCAATGATCTGGCAATGCTGGGAGAAGCAGGCCTCGGTGTTGCGCTTCATGCCAAACCTGCGGTCGCCGCTGCTGCGGATGTGCACATCGACCATGGCGATCTCACGGCGCTGCTTTATTTGCAGGGTTACCAGCAGAAAGAATTCATCCGCTGAAGCGGAAAAGAAGAAAGCCGCCTTGAGGGCGGCTTTCTTTGCTCATTGATCGGAAACTCTGTCTTTCATGCCTGCTGCTGGGCGCACAAGACCCAGGGGCGACCTGCCCCATCGCGAAGGAAGGTCCAGATTTCGACCGTTTCTTCGGGCTGGTTGGGATTACCGGCAATGATCTTGCCCGAAGCACGCTCCACCGTGACATCGGTCATGGCATAACGCACGGCGACCGTTGCATAGGCAACGCTGTCCTCATACCAGGCTTCCGCAAGATCGCCCTGCAGAAGCTGTGCCTCACCAAGACGGTTGACCACGCCACGGCTCTGGTTTTCATGCAGTTCCTTGATGAAACCTGCGGCCATCTCCGGCGTCGCCACACGGCGGATGCCCGCGATATCCTCGCTGGAATAGGCACTCATGAGGTTTGCAAGCACGCCCTGGAAGGCGTTGTAATCGTCGGAACCAATACCAACCGTATCGCTGCGCTGAGGTGCGACAGGCTGCGGCTGATAGGCTGACGCATTGGGTGCGGACGCGGAACCGGCTGCTGCCGTCTGGCCCATCATGCGCGCCATGCGATCAGGCGCTACTGCGGGACCGGCAGCTTGCGG
>JANNRX010000194.1:0-5462 GCA_031401875.1 Hyphomicrobiales bacterium
GGTGAAAGGGCGGGCATCAACACATCAACTGCCATTGTCGTTTCTCGGTGGGTGTTAGGTCGCGAACCAATGCCGGTTCATGGCGTTCAGGAATTGTGATGTTATTGGAAGAGCAGGTGTCTCGGGAAGAACAGCATCGATCCCGCAGCTCGGGCACAGCGCGGTCTTGCCCGCATCGGTCCATTCCGTGATCTGGGAGGGTGCAAATATCTGCCTGCAATTAAAACAGGCCGCCCGCGCACCCGCGAGAATGATTTCACGGTTGCCGATGGAAAGCTTGTGCGCTTGCCGAATGGCACCGGGCATTGGACGCTTCACGAAACCACCCCCGTTTTCAGCTTTGGCGTGGAGCGTCACTTCAGAATATCCGTCCAGAGTTCCGAAGCATCCGGCTCAAGGTCCGAGGTCGCGTAATCCGCAGACTCGTTGACGATGGCACGGATCTCCGCATCGATCTTCTTCAGGTCCTCTTCCGAGGCCCATTTGTTGGCAAGAAGGCGGTCGCGCACGTTCTCGATGGGATCGTGGTCGGAACGCATCTTGTCCACCTCGTCCTTCGAGCGGTACTTCGCCGGGTCGGACATGGAATGGCCGCGATAACGATAGGTCTGCATCTCCAGAATATACGGGCCCTCGCCGCTGCGCGCATGCTCAATGGCACGACGGGCAGCCTCACGCACGGCATGAATATCCATGCCATCCACCTGTTCGCCCGGGATATTGAAGGAAATGCCGCGACGGGAAAAATCGGTCTGCGCCGAGGCACGGCTCACAGCTGTGCCCATGGCATAGCGATTGTTCTCGATGACAAAGACCACGGGAAGCTTCCACAGCTCCGCCATGTTGAAACTCTCGTAGACCTGCCCCTGATTGGCAGCGCCATCGCCGAAATAGGCCATCGAGACCGTACCATCGTTGCGATACTTGTTGGCGAAGGCGAGGCCCGCGCCCAGCGCCACCTGCGCGCCCACGATACCGTGGCCGCCGTAGAAATTCTTCTCCTTGGAGAACATGTGCATCGAGCCGCCCTTGCCCTTGGAAAGGCCGCCGCGACGTCCGGTCAGTTCCGCCATCACGCCTTTGGGGTCCATGCCGCACGCGAGCATATGGCCGTGATCACGGTATCCGGTAATGACCTGATCTCCCGGCAGAGCCGCCATCTGCATGCCGACCACGACAGCTTCCTGGCCGATGTAGAGATGGCAGAAACCGCCGATGAGGCCCATGCCGTAGAGCTGGCCTGACTTTTCTTCAAACCTGCGGATCATCAGCATCTCGCGATAGGCATGAAGCTCATCCTCTTGCGAAAAAGCCGCTGGCACATTGGCAGCGGCTTTGGACGAAGACATGGACTGTGATTTTCCCGGTAGTTTTGCTACAGCATGGCCTTTGCCACCAGCGTTCCCCGTATCATGAAGTGCTGTCGCCACGATCATCTCCCTCAACAATTCAGACTTTTGTTCAGATGACCCTAACGAAGGTTTTTGGTTTGTGAAGGGGGCCAAAAGCTGGCAGCCCATGCGTATAATACATGGGTGCATCGCAACATATGCGTTTGCAGCGCAACATAATTATTGATAATGACGATCATCAAGGCTGATGAATCAGCGGTTTGCTGGCAGAATGACGATCACATCATTCTTGTGTGCCATATTCAGAAGCGCTCTTGAGCGCTCTTCCAGAAGATCACGATCCAGATTATCGGCCCGCAGAAGATTGACGCGGCGTTCCCATTCGGATTTTTCGACAGCAACGCTGCGAATATCCTGGTTCAATACCGCAATCTTGATCTTGTAGCTGGCCTTGGCTTCAAGTCCGCGCTGGCCGTGATGGGCGTGATACGCAAAATAAGCGACAGCCGCGCCTGCAAAGGCATAAAAGCCCAGCGCCATCATCGCATTACGGAATCGCCTTGACCGCATCATGGGGCGATTCAGCATGACGAGTGTAAAGACCGTGTTAACGAAAAGGGCATGCGTGCTGGCTGGGCGCGCTTTGGCACTAAAAACAGCGTTTTATCAGGCCTGCAAGCTCAGGCCACAGCCACCAATGCTGCGGCGACACGACGATTTTCAGACAGAAGCACGTTATAGGTGCTGGCAGCAGCATTCGTTGTCATCACGTCAACTGCGATATGTCTCTCGCGAAAAAGCCAGCGTAATGTTTCGGGCATCGGCAGTGGAACTGTTCCTGCACCAATCAGGACGACATCGATTTCACCCGCTTCGGCAAAAACCTCTGCGTAAAGCGCTTCGTCATGCCGGAAAGGCGCTTGCGGCTGCCAGCGATGAATACCAGACGGGAGCACCATGATAGAACCCGTATGACTCATCTCGGCAAACAAAAAACCGTTCTGTCCAAAGCCGCTGATCGGGTGCCGTCCGGGCAGAAAACCATCATACTGGCGGGGCAGAAGCGCCATCGGCATCCTCTCAGGCGCGGGCCGCCGCCTTGGCTGCAATCGCTTTTTCGGATTTCTCATCCGCTGAAAGCGCCCTGCCCTCGCCCGGCTTGAGGCCGAGATAGATCATGATGGGTGCCGCAACAAAAATCGATGAATAGGTTCCCACAACCACGCCGAAGAGCATGGCATAGGCAAAGCTTTCGATAGCCGCACCGCCAAAAATTGAGAGAGCAACCAGCGCCAGAATTGTTGTCACGGAAGTGATGACGGTTCTCGTCAGAGTGGAATTGATGGAGAGATCGAGCAATTCTTCCAGCGGCATTTTCTTGTATTTGCGCAGCAATTCCCGCACGCGATCATAGACAACCACCGTATCATTCAGCGAATAACCGATGATTGTAAGGATTGCGGCAACCGAGGTCATGTCGAATTGCAATTGAAACAGGGCAAAGAACCCGACCGTCAGCACGATATCATGCATGGTGGCGATGACAGCGCCGATGGCAAATTGCCATTCGAAGCGGAACCACAGGTAAATCCAGATCGCAAATATCGCGACAATCACACCAATGGTGCCGTTCTGCACAAGCTCCGCCGCCACGCGAGGACCAACAGCCTCGACGCGGCGAAATTCATAGGTTGCGTCAAAGGTATCGCGGAACTTCTTCACAACGACCTGCTGCGCGGCTTCGCCACCCGATTGCAGCGCCACACGCACCAGCACCTCCTGCGGGCTGCCGAAATTCTGCAGCTCAATGTCACCAAAGCCGAAAGTGCCTGATTTTTGGCGCAGGTCAGCAAGATCCGCCACGCCCTGCTTTACCTTCATCTCGATCAGCGTTCCGCCCTTGAAATCAATGCCGACATTCATGCCAACAGCAAGGAACAGCACGATGGAGGCGATGGACAGCAGCGCAGAAAACGGAAAGCTGATCCGTCTGAAACTCATGAACGGGAATTTGGTATTGTCGGGAACGATACGAAGCAGGCGCATGATGTCTTCTTTTTCCCGGCTCAGATGCTAACGGATTTCGGCTTGGCATAACGATACCAGGTCGCAACCATCAGGCGGGTCAGGGTGAAGGCGGTAAAAACCGTGGTGATAATGCCGACGCACAGCGTGACGGCAAAGCCTTTCACAGGGCCCGCGCCGACAAAAAACAGCACCGCGCCCGCAATGAACGTGGTCGTATTGGAATCCACAATGGTTGCAAGCGCACGGGTAAAGCCCGCATCCAGCGAGGACACGACCGAGCGACCAATGCGAGCCTCCTCGCGGATGCGCTCATAGATCAGCACGTTCGAGTCGATCGCCATACCGACTGTCAGCACGATGCCGGCAATACCGGGCAAGGTCAGAGTTGACCCGATCACCGACATGAAGCCGAAGATCAAACCCACGTTCACGCCCACGGCCACAAGAGCAATAATGCCAAGAAACCCATAGGTCGCCAGCGTGAAGGCGACGATCAGCACCAGCGCCACCCAGGAGGCAAGCTTGGCGGCTTCAATGGAATCCTGTCCGAGGCCTGCGCCAACCGTGCGTTCCTCAACAATGGTCATCTTGGCGGGAAGCGCTCCCGCGCGAAGCAGGGTGGAGAGGTCATTGACCTGCTGGATGGTGAAGCGACCGGATATCTGGCCAGAACCACCCGTGATCGGCGAAATGATACGCGGCGCCGAGATCACTTCACTGTCCAGCACAATGGCGAACGGCTTGCCAACATTGTCGCTTGTGACGCGTCCAAAAATCTGTGCGGCCTTCACATTGAAGCGGAAGTTCACAACGGGTTCGCCATTGCGGCTGTCGAAGCCCGGCTCCGCCGAGATCAGATCCTCACCTTGCACCATGACCCGGCGCTCGACCGACATTGTACGGCCAGGATTTTCCTTGTCCTTCATTTCTTCAACATCGGAGGGATTGGCACCAGGCTCTGCGACAAGGCGGAACTCCAGCTTTGCCGTCGTTCCCAGCAATTCCTTCAGGCGTTGAGGGTCCTGAAGACCGGGAACCTGGATCAGGATCCGGTCAACGCCCTGACGCTGGATTTGCGGCTCTGTCGTACCGGTATTGTCAATGCGCTTGCGGATAACCTCGATCGATTGCGCAACAGCGCGGGTGACCTTCTCGCGCAGTCCTGCATCCGTGATTTCGAGGCGAACAACACCATCGGGCAATTCCTGCACGACGAGTGTATTGCTTCCGGTCTGTCCAATGATGGCATTGGAGATGGGCTGCGACAATTCCCGCAGTTTTGGCAGTGCCTTCTCGCGGTCGGCTGCTTCGGGAATACGAACCTGTATCGCCTTGCCTTGCACGCCAACACCGCCGGAGAGAGCAACACGATTTTCGCGCAAGACACGGCGGACATCATCCTGCAACTGGCGTGCCTGCTGGCGTGTCAGGTCAATGACGTCGACTTCCATCACAACATGGGCACCGCCCTGCAAATCCAGCCCAAGCGTGATGGCTTTCTGCGGCACAATCCAGGTGGGCAGATACTGGTTGACGCGCTTGATGCCATCCGCGCCCAGCAACGTCGGCACAGTCAGATACACACCCATGAAACACGACAGCAAAATAGCTATAGTTTTCAGCGCGTTATAACGAAACATCAGGCGTTTTCCTTCAAGAAGGAGATATTATTTGGCCGGAGCTGGCTCAGCCTTGTTGCGAACATCCGCGATCATGGTCTTGATTACCTTGACCTTGACGTTATCCGCAATTTCAACCTCTGCCTCATTGTCGTCGATCACTTTCGTGACCTTGCCGATCATGCCGGAATTGAGCACGACAGTATCACCGCGACGGACATTCTTGATCATTTCCTGATGGGTCTTCACGCGCTTCTGCTGGGGACGGATCAGCAGGAAATACATGATGATGAAGATGAGCACGAAGGGCATCATCTGAACGAAAAGATCGCTGCCTCCTGGGAGAGCGGCTGTCTGGGCGAATGCGGGTGTGATCACGGATAGCACTCCGGGTAAAGCGAGGGATAATTCTCAGGCTGGTTGTCATAGCGGTGTCAGCACGGAAAGAAAACCCATCAAAAGC
>JANNRX010000195.1:0-1922 GCA_031401875.1 Hyphomicrobiales bacterium
CTCATCTCAGGCCGCGGCTCCAACATGAGCGCATTGATCGACGCGACACGAAATCCGGATTATCCCGCAGAAATCGCCCTGGTGATCAGCAACAAACCTGATGCTGCCGGTCTTGAAATTGCCCGCAAGCATGGCATCGCAACACTGTCTTTTTCGCAGAAAGCATTCGAAACACGCGACGCTTTTGATCAGGCCATCCACAAGGCATTGCAGGATAATGCCATCGAACTTGTAGCGCTCGCCGGTTTCATGCGCATCCTCACGCCCCGGTTCTGCCAGCAATGGCTGGGCAGGATGATCAATATCCATCCCTCCCTGCTGCCGGCGTTCAAGGGTCTGGATACCCACGCGCAGGCCCTTGCAGCGGGAGCGCATGCGCATGGTTGCAGCGTGCATTTTGTCACGCCGGAACTCGATGATGGCCCCGTCATCCTTCAGGCCCGCATTGCTGTGCTACCTGACGATGATGAAGAAGGCCTCGCGGCCCGCGTTCTTGCCGAGGAGCACCGGATTTATCCTGAAGCCCTGGCCATGCTGGCGGATGGGCGCTGCGAAGCTATGAAAGCAACACTTTCCAATACCGCTCTTGTCTCGCAAGCCTGAGGGGCTTACCTGTAACAAGCATATCCCGGAGAGTTCCATGATCAGAAGCTTGATCGCAGCCATCGCTTATGCCGCGCCAGAATTGGCGGTATCGTGAAAATTCTTCTTGGTCCCGTCGATCAAACGGCGGATCAATCTTGGGCACCCATCGCTGTCACCATGGGTGAACCTGCGGGCATCGGCGGCGAAATCACGCTCAAGGCATGGCAGCATCTGCAATGGGAGAGTGACAGCGCGCCGTTCTTCATGCTGGATGATCCGGATCGTTTGACTATCCTTGCAAAGCGGCTCGGCATTGATGTTCCCGTCATCACGATCACGAAACCGGCGGAAGCTGCCCTCGTCTTCCGCAAGGGCTTGCCCGTGCTCCCCGTGAAGCTTGCAGCCCCCGTGAAGCCCGGCATTCTTGATCCAGCCAACGGTACCGCTGTCGTTGCCAGCATCGATCAGGCCGTGGCGCTTGCGCGATCCGGGGAAGCCTCCGCCATTGTCACCAACCCGATCCATAAGGCGGCGCTTTATGCCTGCGGCTTTGCGTATCCCGGCCACACCGAGTATCTCGCGGCACTGGCAGGCGTTGAACACCCCGTGATGATGCTGGCCTCGCCTGACCTGCGCGTCGTGCCATTGACGATCCATATTCCGCTCATGGATGTCGCCAGACACCTGACGCAGGAGCTGGTAATCCGCACGGCGGAAACGGTGCATGCGGCGCTGCGCGATCAGTTCGGCATCGCCGAGCCCAGACTTGCCCTTTCCGGCCTCAACCCGCATGCGGGTGAAAACGGCAGCATCGGCCGTGAGGAGATCGATGTGCTCGAACCCGCTGTCGCAATACTGCGGGCAGGAGGCATGCTGATTTCCGGGCCCCATTCTGCCGATACGCTGTTCCATGCGGCAGCACGGCAGAACTACGACGCCGCGCTCTGCCCCACCCATGATCAGGCGTTGATTCCGATCAAGACGCTCGCTTTCGACGAGGGCGTCAACGTGACATTGGGCCTTCCCTTCATCCGCACGTCACCCGATCATGGCACCGCGCTCGATATCGCGGACAAGGGCATCGCCCGGCCGGACAGTTTTCTGGCGGCTTTGCGCCTTGCTGAAACGCTTGAACGAAAAAACATACGGAAAATTGCCGCATGATCATCTCAGAAAAACTCCGCCTTGGCATCAACATTGATCACGTCGCCACGATCCGCAACGCGCGAGGCGGCGTGCATCCCGATCCCGTCCGCGCCGCTCTGATGGCGATGGAAGCGGGTGCCGACGGCATTACGGCGCATTTGCGCGAGGATCGCCGCCACATCTCCGACGCC
>JANNRX010000196.1:0-3469 GCA_031401875.1 Hyphomicrobiales bacterium
TCCCTGTTTTTTCCCTGTTAGCAGGGAAAGCCACCCCCCAGACCGGTTTCCAGGGACTGCATCCACCACCAATCATTTTTTAATCGTCAGTTTGATGCGCGGAATGCTTTTATCGTGCAGCGTTTAGTAAAGGCATGGAGAATGAGCTTTAAAACTTAGGCGCGCGCCGTTTTCCGCGATTGGGTGATTTTGAGGATCAACGGTGCAAGCACTGCTGCCAGCGCGCAGATCAGCAGGAAAGCGGAAATGGGGCGTGTGAAGAAAATACCGATGCCACCATGGGATAAGGTCAGTGCCTGGCGAAGGGAATTTTCGAAGATGACGCCCAGAACCAGACCCAGGATCATCGGCGCTGCCGGCCAGTCATAGCGCATCATCAGCCAGCCCAGGACACCGAAGCCAAGCAGCATCCACACATCCTCGATGGAGTTCGCCTGCGTGTAGACGCCCGCCACGCAGAGCGCGAGAATTGGTGGATAGAGATAAGGATAGGGCACGCGCAAAAGTTGCGCGAACACACCCGCCAACGGCAGGTTCAGGATCAGCAGGATGACATTGCCGATGTACATGCTGGCGATAACCGTCCAGACGAGCGCTGCATTTTTCTCAAAAAGCTCCGGGCCAGGACGAATGCCGAACATGATCAATGCGCCCAGAATGATGGCCGTGGTGCCGGAACCCGGAACCCCAAGCGCCAGCATAGGAACCATGGCGCCGCCCGCAGCAGCGTTATTTGAAGCTTCTGGCCCAGCGACGCCCTCAATGGCCCCCTTGCCAAACTGCTCGGGATGTTTCGAGACCTTTTTTTCGACAATATAAGCCAGGAAAGAAGCAATGGTGGCCCCTGTCGCTGGCAACACACCCACAATGAAGCCGATCATACTGCCACGCAGGATTGGCATGCGGCTACGCTTCCATTCCTCGCGCGTCGGGAGCACGTTGCCGACATTGGTAATCGGAGCGGGCGTCGGTTTGCCAACACTTGAAAGCACTTCGCCGAGGCCAAAAAGGGCGACGGTGATGACAATGAAGCCAACACCATCCAGCAACCAGATCTTGTCGAAGGCGAAACGCGCAACGCCGGTCTGCTGGTCAATCCCAACGGTACTCAGCAGAAGTCCAAAGACACCTGCAGCCAGTCCCTTCAAGACGGAACCGCCAACAGCCGCCAGTGCCGTAAGGCCAAGGACAACAAGCGCAAAATACTCCGGTGGGCCAAAGGCAAGAGCCGCGCGGGCCAAAGGCGGCGCAAGCAGCATCAGCCCCAGAGTGGACAGCGTTCCTGCGAAGAAGGAGCCAATCGCCGCAATACCCAGCGCCGTCCCTGCTCGCCCTTGCAGGGCCATCTGGTGGCCATCAAGGGCTGTCATCACACTTGACGGCTCTCCCGGCACGCTGATCAGCACCGATGTCATCGTGCCGCCATACTGGGCACCGTAATAAATGCCTGCGAACAGAATGATCGCAGACGTTGGATCGCCACCAAAGGTTAGCGGCAGCAAGAGCGCGATCGCTGACGATGGGCCAATGCCCGGCAAAGCGCCAACGATCTGGCCAGCAAAAACGCCCGCAAAGCACATCATCAGATTCCAGGGCGTGAGCGCTCCTGCAAACCCGGCGGCGAGATCAGCGAAAACGGACATTGTTCAAAACCCCCAGGGGCCAACGGGCAAAGGTACACCTAGCCATGTACGGAAGATCAGCGTGAGGGTGAGTGCTGTACCGCCTGCCACAAGCAGCGAAGGCACGACTGCCAGCTTTTCCGCAACCTTGAACAGAAGAAACATGGTCAGAAACATGGACACGGAGAAGCCCGCCGATTCTACCCCAGCGATGCCCGCCGCCAGTATAGCAATCACAAGGAGAGGACGCTGGATCGTTCCTGCCGGATTTTCTCGCGTGCCACCGCCATGGGCTTCAAAAATCAATGCTGCAAACGAAAGTCCGATGAGAAGAAGACCATAGAGTAGCGGCAGGAAGCCGCTAGAGGGCGCAAAGCCTTCCCACATCGGCAGTTTGAGCGCGGTTACAATCCAGAAAACCCCTATTGCTGCAAAGGCGAGGCCGAGAATGATCTCGCCGGGATCCGCCTTCAGTTTCATGGCTCAAGACGCCGGTTTACCAAGCAGATCTCGGTAGAACTTTTCCTGTGAAACAAGGAAATCCTCAAAAGCCTTGCCGACAATCGGAGCATCGGATGCAAGATTATCCTTGAGGTAGGCCTTGTAAGCGGGTG
Organism: Hyphomicrobiales bacterium; assembly: GCA_031401875.1. Lineage (GTDB taxonomy): Bacteria > Pseudomonadota > Alphaproteobacteria > Rhizobiales > Beijerinckiaceae > JADCCX01. The sequence goes on from JANNRX010000196.1 coordinate 2,237, forward strand.
TCGCGACGACTTTCTGGAAAATGCCCTCCCAATAGCGGGCGGCATCATCCGGCGTGCCTTTTGGCGTCGCCATCCCGCGCCACATCTGGAAGTTCGGCGCGTTGATGCCTTGCTCTTTCATGGTAGGGATGTTTGGCAATGCCGCAAAACGCGTATCGCGGAATACGCCGAGAGCCTTCACGGCTTTCGAGTCGAGATGGCCGATGAACTCCAGTGGATTGCCCATGCAAGCCTGAACATGACCACCGAGCAACTGCGTGAGAGCTTCGCCACCGCTGTTGAAATTGAGCATGTTGAACTCAACGCCGGTCGCTTTGGTAAAGACCGAGATGGCCATGACATCTGTGGTGCCGCCGGTCGCAAAGGCAACACTCTTGGCAGGTCTGGCTTTGGCTGCAGCAACGAATTCCTGGGCGGTGTTCCAAGGGGCATCGCCCTTCACGAAGAGCAGGAAATCATCAAGCATCACATTCATCGAGGGCCGGATTTCGGTCAGTGTTTTGGCCGCCGGATTCAGGATGGGGGTGATCTGCGTCGTGCCATTGACCACGATGATCGTATGCGGATCGCCGACCTTGCGCGCGGTAACATAGCCCAACCCAACGGCACCGCCGCCGCCCGGACGATTGTTGAGAGCAATGGGAACAGGAACAAGCTTTTCATCAATGATAATCTTGTGAATGACGCGTGCTAAAAGGTCAGCTCCGCCGCCAACTCCGAAGGGTATCACGAATTCGACCTCTCGTGTGGGCACCCATGAGCTCTGGGCCATGCTCGGGAAAGTTGCCCCTGCAAACGGCATGGCGGTTGCAGCCTTGAGCAAGCTACGGCGGGAAATCAGCATGGCATTCCTCCCATTATGTTATATTTTTTTCAGCAAACTTTATTTTGTATTATAATTGAAACTAGCAATATCTGAATGCTTGTCAATGCGGCGAGGCATCATAGGAAGTGACTGATTCAGAGCGCATCCAAAGGTGGAATCGCATCAAGCATGTAGGACTCGTTCCCGACCCCAGTAACGGTTGATACGATGCGGCCTGACGCCAAATCAAAGAGCCAGACAATACTACTTCTCGATCCCATTTTTGCACCACCGACAATGGCTGCATAGCGGCCTGTCACCATGGTGATACCGCGAGGACGCGGAGTTGCACCACCAGGTGCTTGCGGATGCAGGCGTAGAACTTCTGACGGACGACCAGCTAAAGCGTCCTGCACGCTGATCAGAGA
>JANNRX010000197.1:0-5998 GCA_031401875.1 Hyphomicrobiales bacterium
CATCTTGCCCAGCTGTGAACCGTCGCACAAGAGACGGCTCCTTGGAGCTGTTGCTGCGATTGCACTCCTGACCTCACTCGGTCACGGAGCCCTTTCGCCCGCGCTGTCACAGGCATTGAATGACCAGTCAAATTTACGCGCAGCACAAGCGAAAGGCCGTTTGCTCGTTGACGCCAATGAAATCGTTTATGACAACGAAAAGGAGCGCGTTGAGGCGCGTGGTAACGTCCAGCTGTTTTATCAGGGCCGGATGCTGGAAGCGGACCGTGTTACCTATGACCGCAAGACCAAGCGCGTCTTTGCCGAGGGCAATGCCAAGCTGACCGAAATCAACGGGCAGGTTATTTTCAGTGATCGTTTCGAACTGACCGATGACTTCAAGGACGGTTTTATCGATACACTCCGTGTTGTCTCGCCCGACAAGCAGCGCATAACAGCGGCCCGTGGCGAGCGAACCGACGGAGAGACGACCGTCTTCGATCTGGGCATCTACACGGCTTGCGAGACCTGCAAGGACAATCCGGAAAAGCCGCCCCTCTGGCAGGTCAAGGCGACGCGGATCATTGCCAAGAATTCCGAGCAGTTGATCTATTTCGAGGATGCCCGAATCGAGTTCTTTGGTCTTCCGCTTGCCTATATTCCTTATTTCTCCGCGCCGGATCCGTCAGTACGCAGGAAATCCGGTCTTCTTGCACCGAAGTATTCGCGGTCTTCCGCGCTTGGTTTTGGATTCAGCCAGCCGTTCTATTTTGCACTTGCGCCGAATTATGACGTCTTGTGGACGCCGACAGCCTATTCCCGGCAAGGCTTGCTGAATGAGGTGGAGTTCCGTCATCGTCTTGAGACGGGCGTCTATAATATTCGCGCCGCAGGTATTTTCCAGGCGGATTCCAATGCGTTCCTGCCGGGGCCCTATGGTCCTAATATTCCGCGCGTCGCGCAGAACAGCTTCAATGCATCGGGAATTCCTGACCTTCTTACCAATCCCGTCGACAAGCGCAATTTCCGTGGCAGCCTGGAGACGACCGGCAAGTTCCTGATCAACAAGAACTGGACCTTTGGCTGGGATGTGGCCCTGACAACAGACAAGTTCTTCCTGAGCAATTACCGCATCCGCTCTGAAAGCCTCCAGAACAATTTCTTCAAGGAATCGGTCTCATCGGTCTATCTGCGGGGCAAATCAGACCGGGCCTATTTTGATCTTTCGAGCTATTATTTCCAGGGTCAGACATCCCAGGATTGGCAAAAGCAATCGGCTGTGGTCCATCCTGTGCTGGATTTCAACCGGCGCTTCAATCCTGAAAGCATCGGCGGAGAAGTTACGTTCGACCTCAACGCTGTCAGCCTCTCACGGGAACAGGCCGATTTTTCAGCCTTGCCTCCGGCCTCACAACGCTTTGCCTCACAGGACGCAGGCCCCATTGGTCCCGGCAGTCGCTTTTTCGGCCCACCGTCGCTTTTCCTGCATAACCTGAATGGGGCAACAAGAGGTTCTTTCCTTGGTTGCACGGTTTATCAGCGCGGAGATTGCCTGCTTCGCGGTATCGGCGGCAACGCCAATCGTGTCAGCGGAACACTTTCATGGCGCAGAACCTTCATCGATCCGCTGGGGCAGGTCTGGACGCCGTTCGTCAATGCACAGACCGATGTCATCAACTACACCCTGAATGGATCAAATTCAGGCTTCGGCGCATCGCCGACAACCTACAGCAACAGCAACCAGGCCGGTTACCTGTCCGCATCCGAGACCACAGTCAGGGCAACGCCCACAGCGGGCCTTGAATACCGCTATCCCCTGATCGCGGTTACATCCGGAGTAACCCATCTTTTTGAACCAATTGCGCAAATCATCGCAAGCCCCAACGAACAGAAGATCGGCAGGCTTCCGAACGAAGATTCCCAGAGCCTCGTCTTCAGTGACAGCAACCTTTTTTCGCAGAACCGCTTTTCCGGTTATGATAGGGTTGAAGGCGGTATCCGTTCGAATGTCGGCCTGCAATATACCGCGACGTTCAACAATGGCGGATACGTCAATGCCCTTGCCGGGCAATCCTATCACCTCGCCGGACGCAATTCATTCCAGGGGATTGGCCGCTCGACGGATCTGCTCAATACAGGTGCGAATTCCGGTCTCGACAAAAGCCAGTCTGATTATGTCGCAAGGCTTGCGATTGCTCCTGTCAAGAATATCTCTTTCCAGGCGCGCGGACGGTTTGATGATGAATCACTCAAGCTGAAGCGTCTCGATCTGCTGGCCCGGGCAAAAACCGGCCCCTTGACCACAAGCCTGCTTTATTCGCGTCAGGATGCCCAGCCTGATCTTGGTTTTGTGCGCCGACGTGAAGGCGTCAATATCTCCAGCACGCTGAAATTGCCGCAAAACTGGTATGTTTCCGGAAGTGTTCTGGTTGATCTTGATCGCTATCTGCTGGATCGCGACATCTTCGTCAGTGCAGCACCTGGGTCATTGCCGAATTTCAACAAAAGCCCGTTGCGTCCCTCGTCTGTAAGCCTTGGTGTCGGGTATATCGACGAATGCACCAATTTCTCCGTCCTGTTCAGCCGCACCAATTCGGATATCGTCGGCACAACCAAAGTGACGGGGACAACAGTTTTCTTCAGGCTTGAACTCAAGCATCTCGGACAGGCCAACTACCGCCAGAACATTGGCAACGCGGCTGCGGTTGATGGCGTCAGATAAAGCAGAGACGGAAGGAAGCACAATGCTCCGCAAAGCTGCATGGATTGCTCTGGTTGTGTTGTCCTCGGCAGCCATGGTTCGTGGAACGGCTGTTGCTCAGTCCGGTGTCGTTACGGTCAATGGTGAAGCCATTACCTCACGCGATGTCGAGCAGCGCGCAAAAGTCTCCGCCGCGGTGTACAGAAGGCCGCAAACACAAGCGCAGGCCTTGCAGGAACTGATCGACGACAAGATCAAGCTCTCGGAAGGGCGTCGCATCGGGCTGCGGCTAACGCCTGCCGGAATTGATGAAATTCTGACGCGTATGGCATCTGGCAATCGTCAGACACTGGCGCAATTCGAGCAAAACCTTACCCGCGCCGGTGTTGATCCCGATGCGTTGCGCGCCAAGGTGAATGCCGATTCGATCTGGAATGAATTGCTGAGACAAAGAGCGCGCAGTGGCAGTATTTCCAATGCTGAACTCAATGCCGAGCTTGAGCGGCGCGTTGCAAAGGGAGATGCTGTCGTCACGGATTATGTCCTCAGGCAGATCATCTTTGTCGTTCCAAGGGACAGCAACCCTGGGCAACGGGAACGCGAAGCCAATGCTGCGCGCGGTCGCTTTGCCGATTGTGACGCTGGCGTCGAATTCATGCGCTCCCTGCGCGATGTCGCCGTGAAGGAACGCGTTGGCCGTATCTCGGCGGACCTTCCGGAAGCCCTCAATACGATGCTGAAGAAAACACCTGTTGGAGGCCTTACGCCCGCGTTCCGAACCGAACAGGGTGTCGAAATGCTCGCGGTCTGCGAGAAAAAAGAGCGACAGGATCAGATCTCCCTCCGGACAAAAATTGAGCAGGAAATCCTGCAAAAGCGAGTCGAGGGCAGCTCAAGTGCGTATTTCAACGAGATCCGCACCAAAGCTGTGATTGTGCGATGATCCGATATCGATGTGCCATTGCAATCACGATCTGAACCGCCATGGCCCGGATTGACGATCTGCCACCCCTGCGTGAGGTGGTTGCAGCGCATGGATTGATCGCCAGAAAGGCTCTTGGGCAGAACTTTCTTTTCGATCTCAATCTCACATCAAGAATCGCGCGCAGCGCTGGTGAACTTGACGATACCCACGTTATTGAAATCGGTCCCGGGCCTGGTGGCCTGACACGAGCACTTCTTGCAGCAGGCGCCAGGCATGTGACCGCCATTGAAATGGATGAGCGCTGTCTGGCACCGCTCTCTGAAATCAGTATGGCTTATCCCGAGCGATTGCGCGTCATTCATGGCGATGCGCTGGCGACGGATATGGCGGGAATCGCCAATGGGGAGCGTTGCTGCATCATCGCCAATCTGCCGTATAATGTTGCAAGCCCATTGATCATTGGCTGGTTGCAGAGCGAGCCCTGGCCACCTTGGTTCCAGTCCATCACAGTTATGGTGCAACGGGAATATGCCGAGCGCCTGGTGGCGACAACCGCGCAGCGCAGTGATTATGGCCGCCTTTCGGTCCTCACCGCCTTGAGAGCTGAAGCGCGTATCCTGTTCAATGTGCCACCTTCGGCGTTCTTCCCGCCACCCAAAGTCATGTCAACCATTGTGCAACTGATACCCAGGAATGACGCGGAACATTTTTCCATGCCTCTTCTGGAAAAACTCACAGCCGCAGCCTTCGGACAGCGCCGCAAGATGCTGCGCCAGTCGCTCAAATCGCTTGGAAACGCACTTGAATTGCTGGAGGTAGCGGGCATTGCGCCAGAACGTCGAGCGGAAGAGATCCCACCAGAAGGATATCTCCGGATGGTACGCCTGCTCGAAGCGCGTTCAGCGTAGGGGCCCTCTGATTGCCAGTTTTCCCACCACGCCACGGTAGGTGGTCTGACGGAAGGCTTTTGGGGCCTATGATTTCAGCATCGTCTCAATATCTTCCGCCATAGCCGTTGCAGCCGCACCGATCTGGGGATTGCGCGTTCTAGCGCTTCGTGCCGCATCGAGAATGGATTTCAGAGCAGCATAGGACGCATCAAGATCATCATTGATAATGATATGATCAAACTGGTCCCAGTGCTTCAGTTCTGTCAGCGCAGTCCTGAGCCGTCGATGAATTACCTCAGGGCTATCTTCCGCCCGACGTTCCAGACGCGAGCGCAAGGCCCTGGCATCAGGCGGCAGTATGAACACGCTGACGATGTGCTCGCGCATGGATTGATAGAGCTGAAGCGTGCCTTGATAATCGATATCAAAAAGCACATCGCGGCCCTCATGAAGGGCTTTCTCGACCGGCGCGCGCGGAGTTCCGTAAAGATTGCCATGGACCTCTGCCCATTCCAGCAATTCACCACCGTTGCGCATGGCTTCAAAATGCGCAGGTGTGATGAAAGTGTAATGCAACCCATCGACTTCACTTGGACGGCGCGGACGGGTCGTGCAGGACACCGACATGCTGATGCTGCGGTCATTCTGGAGAAGCAATCGGCTGAGGGTCGATTTTCCTGCACCTGACGGTGAGGCAATCACGAGCAAGGTGCCGCGCCGCGTTGCGGATGTTGAAGGCCTTGCGTCATTCGACATTCTGCACCTGCTCCCGAAACTGCTCCACCAGGGTTTTGAGATCCATGCCAATCGCCGTCAATGCAATATCGTTGGATTTTGCGCAGATCGTATTGGTTTCGCGGGATAATTCCTGCGCAATGAAATCCAGACGGCGACCGACAGCCCCTCCCCGCAAAAGCAGGCCGCGGGTCTGTTCAATATGCGCATTCAACCGGTCAAGCTCTTCGCGGATGTCAGCCTTGATTGTCAGGACAACCGCTTCCTGATGCAATCTTTGCGCATCAAAAGTGCTGGACGCGTCGAGAAGATCATCGATCTGGGTTTTCAGGCGGGCTTTCACGGCGTCCGGCTGGCGAGATGGCAGTTTTTCTGCGGCTGTTGCAAGCCGTTGCATATCATCAATTCTGGAGGACAAGACCATCAGCAAGGCAGAACCTTCCGCCTTGCGGGCTGAAAAAAGAGCCACAATTGCCTCTTCCAGCGATTGGATCAATGCGGTCTGCAAGGCCTCTCTTGAGGCCTCATCCTCTTGCTCGTCGGCTATTTCGATAACGCCTTTGACAGCAATGACGGCATCCATGGACGGTGGTTGCAAACCTGCTTTTGAGGCTGCCTTGTTCAGTTCCCTCGCGAGTCGGGACGAGGTAGGCGGCGCTGGCTAACGGATCGGAGGCCACGTTCAGGCCCACCTGCTTCATAGCGGTCATCGCCCGCAAGCCGGTCTGGCTGGCGGCATAGGCAATCTCAAAGGCCACCTTTTCGTTT
>JANNRX010000198.1:0-2222 GCA_031401875.1 Hyphomicrobiales bacterium
GGTGTTGCCGGTGGCACGCCAATCCTGATCGTGGCGGGCAAGAACTTTCCTCCCAAGGACCTCATCGAATTTGTGGCTTATCTCAAGGCCAATCCGACGAAGGCGAATGAAGCCCATGCTGGTGTTGGTGCCGTTTCATGGACCACGTGCACCCTGCTCAAGGCACAGCTTGGCCTGACTGGCATCAACTCCGTGCCGTATCGTGGCACCGGCCCTGCGCTGAATGATCTCGTCGGCGGTCAGGTTGATTTCATGTGCGATCAGATCCCCAGTGTGATTGGCCAGATCAAAGGCGGCAACATCAAGGCTTATGCCATAGCTTCCGAGAAGCGCTCGCCAGCTCTGCCCGATGTACCAACTACAACCGAAGCAGGTCTGCCTGGCTACAAGATCGAAGCCTGGAACGGTATTGTTGCGCCAAACGCCGTACCTGCAGATGTTGTTGCCAAGCTCGCTGATGCATTGGACAAAGCTCTCGATGATGCTGGCACCAAGAAGCGCCTTGAAGATCTGGGCGCTATTGTCCCAAGCAAGGTTGATCGTAGCCCTGCTGGCTTCAAGGCTCTCGTGAAGCGCGATTTTGACAAGCTTAACCCGGCGCTGGTTGCTGCCAAGAAATAAGTCTTCAAAAGAGATCGTATCAAGGGCTGCAGCTTGCGCTGCGGCCCTTGATGATTCGAGGGATGTGCGGCAAGCTGATACCAGTGTCGATGAAGATCCGATCATGCCCTGTATCGGAGGAACGGCCATCAGGATGCAGCCATGACCGCGCTCGCCCCTTCCCTTTCCGGCATTCCAAATTTCCTGCTCTACGCTGCCGTTGGCATCGCCTTGAGCTTTGTCTTTGGCACCATCTATATCCGCATTACCGGACATGACGAGATCGCCCTGATCCGCGAGGGCAACACCTCCGCAGCGCTCGCCTTCGGCAGTTCCCTCATCGGCTTCGCGCTACCGCTGTCCAAAGCTATTGCACAGGCCTCCAGCCTGCCAGACTGCATTCTCTGGGGGGTTCTTGCGCTGGTGATCCAGCTTATCGCGTATGGTGCTGCACGCTGGATTATTCCGGATCTCTCCCGCAAGATTGACCAGAATACGCTTGCGGCAGCCATCATGGTAGCGACCATATCCATCGTTGCAGGCATGCTGAACGCTGCCTCAATGACCTATTATCCGACGGTGGGAGGGGTGATTGAAACGCTCTGAATACATCGCCCTTGGTGCTGTCGGCATTCTGGCTGTCGCGACGTTCTGGCCCAGCAGCGAACAAAAGCCGCCACAGGAGGATGTGGCAGTTGGCAAGGGCGACGGCTTTCAGACATTGGCCTTTGCCAATCTTGAGGAGTGCCGGGCTTCGCAGATCGTCACGGCCTCCAGCTGCGAGACCGAATTCGGCAAGGCCGCGCAGGCAAGCGTCGGGGATGCACCAAAATTCGACACGCTCGCGAATTGCGAGGGTGAATATGGCGCGAGTGCCTGCCGCCCCGCCACCTGGAACGGCGCTTCCGTTTTCATTCCAGCCCTTGCAGGGGTCTTGATCGCCCGCTCTCTCGCCAATGCCTCGGCATCGCAAAGCCAGCCACTCTATCCCCCGAGAACCGGGCCAGACGCATGTCCGCCAGGTGCTGCCGCAACGGAGAGGCCTGAATGTGCCCAGCGTCGCGCGGGCAGCAGTTCCACTAGCTCCGGAGGAGGATCCGGGCGCAGATATTATTCAACCGGCACAGGCCGCATCGTGGGCCGCGTCGCAAGCTCCGTGATCGCGGATACGTTTTTGCCTTCGCGCACCACGGTCAATCGCAATGTGATCACACGCACACCATCAACGGCGGCGCCGTCGTCCCGAACGTCTTCTGGCACGACATCGCGCTCGTCAGGAAGCTACTCGACCTCCCCCACCACATCGCGCGGCGGCTTTGGCTCCACCAGTCGCTCGTATTCATCGACAGGCTCGTGAAGCATGCAGCGCAAGGTGTTTCCGGAGCGGGCAAACTGGCGTGCCAAGGCGGAGGAATACGGCTTTCCCTTTCATACGGCCGGCGGCGAAATCTACTGGGATGAGACCGTCGCCTGGTCTTTCACACTCCGCGAGATCGAGGAGGATCTGGAGGCACCGACAGCGGAGCTTGAACAGATGTGTCTCGCTTTTGTGGGTTCCGCCATCGGTCAGGATAGCATCCTGCGACAGCTGGATATCCCTGAATCGCACTGGCCGCTGATCC
>JANNRX010000199.1:0-10897 GCA_031401875.1 Hyphomicrobiales bacterium
GCCGGAAATGTTGGAGAAGCATTGGTCGAAGCATAGCTCATGACGAAATCCTTACGCAAAAAATCATGCAGTCAAACATGCTTTATGCCTGTTCCGCCTCCATGTCAGATAACAAAACCGCTATGAAACAATGAATCGCAAGGCTTGAACGTGCCGAAACAACGCTGCAAAGGAGACCAACTCCCCGTCCGGGGGCGACATCGAACGCTGACTTGCAGCAATGCGACGGCTTGGATAAAGACTGTTGCCGGTCATTGGCGTTATTCGCATTGGTTTAAAGCCCATATGGGCTGTCCCTTTTTTCTAAAACGAGGCTCTGCTTAGCGTTTCACAACGCAATTCGCGCCTGAAAGCAATTCATGAGCCTGCTCTGTGCATCCGATGATCTGGCTCAACTTTGCGAGCGCCTTTCCAGACACAGCTATATCACGGTCGATACCGAATTCTTGCGCGAGACGACATTCTGGCCCAAGCTTTGCGTGATTCAGGTAGCAAGTGACGATGAAGCCGTTGCCATTGATGCGCTAGCGGAGGGTCTTGATCTCACTCCCTTTCTGGATCTGATGCGAAATCGGTCTGTGCTCAAGGTCTTCCATTCGGCCCGCCAGGATATCGAAATCATCTGGAAACTGAGTGGGGCAACGCCGCAACCACTGTTCGATACACAGGTCGCCGCCATGGTTTGCGGATATGGTGATCAGGTGTCCTATGAGCAGCTTGCCGCCAGTCTTGCAGCGGCGAAAATCGACAAGTCATCGCGCTTCACCGATTGGTCACGTCGGCCACTCACCGAAGCGCAGACACTTTATGCGCTGGCGGATGTGACGCATCTGCGCACAATTTACAAGAAGTTGCAGGCGCGGCTGGAAAAGACCGGACGGTCAGAATGGTTGCAGGAAGAAATAACATTCCTGACCGCAGTCGAGACCTATGAGCAGAAGCCGGAGAATGCCTGGATGCGACTGCGCAGCCGGGCGCGCAAACCACGCGATCTCGCGGTGCTGATGGAAGTCGCGGCATGGCGCGAGCGCGAGGCACAGTCCAAGGATGTGCCCCGGTCCCGTATTCTGAAGGATGATACGCTCATCGACGTTGCACTTGCTGCCCCGACCTCAATCGAGGCTCTTGGCCGACTCCGGACAATTCCTCAAGGCTTTGAGCGTTCCAAGACAGGTCAGGATATCGTGGCCTGCGTGGAGCGCGCACTCGCGCTGGATACGGCGAGCCTGCCAGAGATCAGCCGTGATCGTCCCATGCAGAACAATGCAAGTGCCGTCGTGCAACTGTTGAAGGTGCTGCTGCAATGCGTGTCTGAGCGCCATCACGTGGCAACAAAGATGATTGCAACCGTGGATGAACTTGAAACGATCGCCACGGAGGCTAAACCCGAGACTCCAGCACTCAAAGGCTGGCGACTGGAACTCTTTGGCAAGGCAGCGCTTGAGTTGAAAGCCGGAAAACTCGCTCTTTGTATCGAAGATGGCAAGATTGTCAGCCGTGAAATTCCCGAGAAATCTTGATCAGGCAACCTTCTTCAGGAAACTGTCGATCTCGGCCACAAGACCATCGGTCTCGCTCAGGAAAGCCTTTGTGCTTTCCTCCAGGGCTTCCACGGAGCTTTTCGCATTCATCGAGAGAGAGCCAACCTGAAGCACGCTCTGGCCCATTTCCTCTGCTCCCTCAGCCGCCTGGGTGGCACTGCGTGCAATCTCGCCGGTGGCTGCGCCCTGTTGTTCGACCGAAGCTGCGATTGAATTTGTGGCATCCTCGATTTCAGCCAGACCATCAATGATTGCCTCAAAGGCACGAACCGCATCAACGCTGGCGGATTGAATATCCGTGACATGCCCGGCAATGGCTTCGGTTGCCGTGCTTGTCTGGCCAGCCAGTGCCTTGACCTCATTGGCAACGACAGCAAATCCACGGCCAGACTCCCCTGCCCGCGCAGCTTCGATCGTGGCGTTGAGTGCGAGAAGATTGGTCTGTTCAGCAATGGCCCGAATGGAATCAACCATTTTGCCGATACGATCCGCCGCATGGGTGAGGTTGGCAAAACCCTCTTTCGATGAGCGCCCGGTTGACGCGGCGGAGCTGACAATTCTTGCCGATTCTTCCGCTCTTGAGGCGATTTCACGAATGGAGGAATTCAGCTGTTCCGACGACAACGCGACAGTCGAGATGCTGTGCGTTGTCTGGTTGGCTGCGGATTGCGCGCCATCGGCACCACTGGCTGTCTGGATCACGACCTCGGACAAATGTGAGGTTGACGTGTTCATCTGAACAGCACCAGCCGTGATGCGGCCATTAATGGCAGAAACTATCTGCCGAAAAGCCTCGATATCGACGTCACGCTTTCGCGCGACATCCCCTTCGTGCTGCCGGTCAGAGACTTCGCGTTGACGCAACTCATTGCGTTCTGCAACCGAGATCTGAAGTTCTGCAAGGGAGCGCGAAAGCATTCCCACCTCGTCCTTGCGCTGTTGGTAAGGCACGGATATGCCGGTTTTTTCCTGCGCAATGTCGCGTGTCATCATTGCAAGCCTGGACAATGGCGCGATCAGAATCCGGGAGACAAAAGCCGTCCCAAGTGCGGAAGCAATCAACACGCAGAATGCAGCAATAGCCATGTTGCGAAACAAAGCATCCGTTACGGCACGAAGCTCATCGATCTTGCCGACGCCGATGTAGAGAATACCGGAGGGCTTGCTATCATCCGCGTTAAAAATCGGCACATAACCCGTCTGATACGGAATCCCCAGGATCTTGGCGACACCGATATAGACATTCCCCGCCATCATGACCGGGTAAACCGGCCCGTTCTGGCCAAGAACTGTCCCTATGGCACGCGTACCATCGGCTTTCTTGACGGATGTCGTGAGACGCACAAAATCATTCTTTTGTGCGTCAAAGCGGAAGATTGTCGCCGTGCCCTTGTTGATGCGCGTGATCCTGTCAACAGCTTCATTGTCATTGATATCGGCAATCGCCGGTCCAACCAGTCGCTCGATTTCGCCATTCTTGTTATAAACCAGCTTGAACTCGGGATAATTGGAAATGAATGCCTCACCGGCGACGCGCAGGCTCCAGGTGGTTTTATCCAGAAGCGACTGGGCAATTTCATCCTCAAGTGTTTTCCAGGTAAGGGCCGAAACCAATGCAGTGGCTGCCGTAACGAAAAGCACAGATGCAAAAACAATTTTTGCGGTCAGGGATGAAAGCGCATTGCGCAAGAAGTTCATGGGACCAGCCTCTTGTTGCTTGTTGGAAGCATAACAATCCCGGAATCTTAATTTATCCTTACGTCACCAATCACAATTTCATTGATGGGAATAACTCACTTTAGACTACGTCGAATTTTGATGAATCAATCAAACTTCGAAAAACGTGATCTACACCATATACTTAGAGCATTTTGTCTTCAGATAACCGGACTCCATTTATTCGCGGCATGCTCTAAATATCAACGATCAGCTTTACATCCTTGCCCAGCAGCCGCGCCAGTTGTTTCAGACGACTGACAAGCCTTTCACTGTTCAAAGCTGCCAGTTCTGGCGGCAATGTGAGAATCAGGTCCTTGCCATGGCAGACCAGCGGCATGCGCGGCAGGACGCCAGGCATGGAGGCGGACAGAATATAGGCGACACGCATGGCGGCCCCCAGCAATCGTGCCCGTTCCAGCAATCGTGTTGAGGCAAGCTCGCGCAATCTGGGGCTCAGATGATCATCGGAGAGCCCGACATGGCGGTAGAAGATCGACAGAGCCAAAAAAGCGCGGCCCGGATGATCAATGCCCACAAAGGCTGCATGGGAAATGATATTGAGGCTCTGTTCGCCACGATAATCAGGATGCGCCCGCCAGCCGATATCCGCAACCAGACAGGTTGCGGCACGCAGGCGCGAATCTCCGCTGCTTTCCTCGATATCAATCGACGCAAACAGCGCATCCGTCCAGTCAATCAGCTCTTCGCCATGCAAAGGCGAGCGCGAACGCAGCAAATTCAGCTCCGAGGCGGCCGAAAGCAACGGGTCATGCTTGCGGTGCTCCTTGTCCAGCAATTCATATAGCAGCCCCTCACGCACACCGAGGGCGGAAAATACAACTTCGCTGCACCCACTTTCCAGCATGACATTTTCAAGCACAAGCGCACCAAAAGCCAGCAAAGGCCGGCGCGCACTTGAAACCGCATCAATCGAGACAAGGGTTTCAGGATCGAGCCGCTGTGCCATCCGGCAGAAATCGACAGCTTCGCGCATCGGCAGCGCATAACCATGCATCACGTTCAGCGGATAGCCGACCTGCCGCATATGCAGCCTTGCCAGAGCCCGCCATGTGCCGCCAATAGCATAAAACGTGCGTTTCTTGCCACTGAGATCAAGCGTACCAAGCGCCTTGGTGACAATTCTCTGGGCTTTCTTCAGGGAATTACCCGATGCATCCATCAAGGCAAGACCACCCAGCGGCAAGCTGACACCTTTTCCGAGCTTTTGATCATCGACATCGATCAACTCAAGACTGCCGCCTCCAAGATCACCGACAATGCCATCTGGCTTGTGAAATCCTGACAGCACACCCATGGCTGACAGTGCGGCTTCCCGTTGCCCGGAGATCAAGTCGACAGGAACCCCGATTGCCTTTTCAGCCTCGATAATGAAATCAGGGCCATTCTTTGCCTCGCGGGCAGCAGCAGTTGCCAGCACCCTGACATCGGAAATCTGCATGAGGCCGATCAATGTCCGGAACCGCGCCAGCGATTGCAGAGCCAGACGCACGCCGTCTTCGGGCAAGAACCCGGTTCTGGTGACACCGCGCCCAAGACCGCACAGCACTTTTTCGTTGAAGACAGGCGTTGGCGCACGCGTCAGCCCCTCATAAGCCACGAGGCGGACGGAGTTGGAGCCGATGTCGACAACAGCAACAGGCTGGGCAAGCCGCAGCCTGCCTTTGGCGTCAGAGATGTCCGCGCTGCTTGAGTAGGCTTCGCGGGCTTGAGTCTTTGAGCGATTTACCACGGCCTGACAAACTCGGGTTGGTCATGAAATAACGGTGAGCATTGAACGCGGCCTCCCCTTCTGCAGGAAGGACTCGCGCACTTGTGCCATCTGCCAATACGCGCCAGCTTTGCTCGTTGTCGAGCAGATTGGCGACCATAACCTGGTCAAGCACCTGTTCATGCACAGTTGCATTCAAAATAGGCATCAGGGTCTCGACGCGGCGATCAAGATTTCGCTGCATCAAATCGGCTGAAGCAATGTAGATTGCCGCTTTGGGATGGGGCAAACCATGCCCGGCACCGAAAGCGTAGATTCTCGTATGCTCAAGGAAACGTCCGACAATTGACTTGACCCTGATATTGTCGGACAGGCCCGCAACGCCCGGTCTCAGGCAACAGATCCCGCGGATAATGAGGTCGATCTGAACCCCGGCACAACTGGCATCATAAAGCGCATCAATGATCGCAGGATCGACGAGAGAATTGCATTTGGCCCAGATCGCCGCAGGCTTGCCCGCTTTGGCAAATTCCGCTTCCGCAGCAATATGATCAAGCAAGCGCGATTTGCAGTTGATGGGGGAAACCGACATGCGCTCGAGGCCTTGCGGTTCAGCGTAGCCCGTAATGAAATTGAAGATACGCGCCACATCACGCCCTACGGCAGGATCTGCCGTGAACAGCGAAAGATCGGTGTAAACCTTGGCTGTGATCGGGTGATAATTTCCAGTGCCGACGTGGCAATAACTGACAAGACTGCCACCCTCCCGACGCACAACCATGGATAATTTGGCATGTGTCTTCAGTTCAATGAAGCCAAACACGACTTGAACGCCCGCGCGTTCGAGATCGCGCGCCCAGCGGATATTGGCCTCCTCATCAAACCGTGCCTTGAGCTCGACAAGCGCCGTGACCGACTTTCCCGCTTCAGCCGCCTCCGTCAAAGCTTTGACAATGGGTGAATCATTCGAGGTGCGGTAAAGCGTCTGCTTGATGGCCACCACATTGGGGTCCCGCGCCGCCTGATTCAGGAACTGCACGACGGCATCGAACGATTCGTAGGGATGATGGACGATCAGATCCTTCTGGCGAATGGCTGCGAAGCAATTGCCGCCATGCTCACGAATACGCTCGGGGAAACGCGCGTTATAGGGCTCGAACTTCAGATCAGGACGGTCCAGCGAAACAAGTTGCGACAGATCGTTAAGGGCCAGCATGCCATCGACGACAACAACCTCTTCCGGCTTGACCCGCAATTCTCGAATAACGAAGGCGCGAAGGGCTTCGGGCATTGAATCTTCAATTTCCAGACGAATCACGACTCCGCGCTTGCGCTGCTTCAACATGGTCTCGAAAACCCGTACCAGATCTTCCGCTTCTTCCTCGATTGCAACATCCGAATCGCGGATGACGCGGAAGGCGCCTGACCCCTTGAGCGCGTAGCCCGGGAAGAGTTTGCCGATGAACAGACCTATCGCCTGCTCAAGGACAATGCCGCGATACGAGCCGGAATTGGTAAAATCAGGCACTCGCAAAAAGCGTTCAATCTTTTGTGGCATGCGGATCAAGGCGCGCAATTGACGTCCGTCAGCGATGCGCTGAAGGGAAAGCGCGATTGAAAAGCCAAGATTGGGAATGAATGGAAAAGGATGCGCGGGATCAATCGCCAGCGGCGTGAGCACAGGAAACACCGAATTCAGGAAATAATCCTCAAGCCATAATTTTTCATGTTCCGAGAGCTGGTTCGCATCAGCAAGCTCGATGGAAGAAATCTGCAATTCCTGGCGAAGTTTGCGCCAACACACCTGCTGGTCAGCAGTAAGCCGTTCCACGCGTTGACCGATACGTACGAGTTGCTCGGCCGGACTCAGCCCATCCTGAGACGGGACCATCACGCCTTCCGTGACCTGCTCAGTCAAGCCAGAGACACGCACCATGAAAAACTCATCGAGATTGGTGGCTGATATCGAGAGGAATCGAAGCCGCTCCAGCAATGGATGCTGCACGTTCGAGGCCTCCTCAAGAACCCGGGCATTGAATTCAAGCCACGACAATTCGCGATTGATGAAGCGCGCAGGAGAATCGCGCAGCGCAATGCCGTCAACTTCCTCTAAGCGCGCTGAAGGGCGTTTTCTCGTCGACATGATCCCGTCCTGTCTTTGTCCATGGCACTCGTTGTCGACCGATCCATTGTAACGGTATGATGACAGAGCGTCGAATGACCCTCCTTGTTACCCGTATATGAGGACCGCTCAACCGGAAAATCAGCCTGACAATCCCAAAATCTTTGCTGCGATCGGCCGGGTCAGTCGTTTGCCACGTGCCAGCGTCTCCCGATCAAGCTGATCCACTGCGCTACGCACAGCATCAAAGGAACGCACAAGTCGAATATTCAGATATTCAATCAGGGCGGTATCAACCATCAACTGGCGGTCCACGAACATCTTGACCAGAAGGGCGCGTATCAGCGCGTTATCAGGTGCCGAGATCGTGGCTACCGGGATGCGACGAAGCCTGGAGCGAAGATCAGGCGTCCTGATGGGCCATTGTGCCAGGGGACTGACCGCAGAAAGCAGCACGAAAGCCTCTCTCTCAACCGCCAGATTGAGCAAATGAAACAATGCTGCTTCATCAGCATCCGGATGATCACTGCCTTCAATGACCACTGCCCCCGACTTGATGCATTCGGGAACATCGGACTTCGTGAGGGATATGGCCGCGATTATCCGGGCGTGAGAACGCTGGGCCCAGATTGTGGCGAGGTGACTTTTGCCTGAGGCCGCCGGGCCGCTGAGCAGAAGCATCCTGCCTGGCCAGTCTACCCAGTTCTCTATCCTGTCGTAAGCCTCTGCATTGCAGTCGCTGATCAGGAAGTCCTCTTCGCCAAACCGCGGTTCAAGGGCAATTGCGAGCGGCAGTTGCCGAAAATCAGCCATCGTGGCCTGCATTTCCCGTTGCGACGACCGTCTGCTTGCCGCCATGCAGCGGACTGGCAAGATATTGCTTGAGCGCGAATCGCGTGAGCACGCCGATGGCCGCGGCCAGTGGCACAGCCAGCAGCAATCCCAGAAAGCCGAACAGCGAACCCGCCGCAAGCAGCGCGAACATCAGCCACACCGGATGCAATCCCACTGTTTCTCCCACCAGCTTGGGAGCGAGAATATTGCCTTCGATAAATTGCCCGACAGCAAAGACCGCAAGTACCAGACCAACCATCGTCGCATCGGGCCAGAATTGGGCAACGGCGACAGCAACAGCGACGATCAGCCCCAGCAAGGACCCGACATAAGGAATAAAGCTCAGAATGCCTGCTGAAATCCCGATCAAAACACCAAAATTCAGACCAAGTGCAAAGAGGCCAATGGCATAAATCCCGCCGAGGATCAGACAGACCAGCGTTTGACCACGCAGGAACCCTGAAATCGCCGTGTCGATTTGCCCTGCCAGCAGGCGCACAGTCTCGCGCTGATCAACCGGAATCCAGCTGTCGATCTTGGCAACCATGTGATCCCAGTCAAGCAGCAGGTAAAACGCGACCACCGGCGTCACCACCAGAAGCGACAACACGCCCAGAAGCGCCTGCCCGCCAGACCACAGCGAGGTCAGAAAGCGGCCGAGCCAGGTCATCCCCTGCCCCACCACATCGCCCAGTGATTTCTGCAAGTCGACAAGTACTTTCTCGCCGCCAATCTTCTGCAACAGAGGCCCGCCCTGTTCCGTCAGCAGGCTCTGGAGGCGTGTGACATAGCCCGGCGCCTTCTCGATGAAAGCCGTGAGCTGGGTGGCAAAAAGCGGCAACACCACCACAAGGAACGCAACGAACGTGGCAACAAAGGTGATGAGAATGAGCAGCGTTGCACCC
The DNA here is from genome assembly GCA_031401875.1 of Hyphomicrobiales bacterium. GTDB lineage: Bacteria > Pseudomonadota > Alphaproteobacteria > Rhizobiales > Beijerinckiaceae > JADCCX01. The sequence continues at coordinate 8,851 of JANNRX010000199.1, forward strand.
AGACGTCCAATCCCCAGCTTTTCAAGCCGGTCTGCCAGCGGGTCCAGCAGATAAGCCAGAACCAATCCGGCCGCAAAAGGCATGAGCACATCGCTCAGGACGGCAATCAGCGCAATGAAAATCGCCAGAGCCGCGAGCCAGAAGACAATCTTGCGTTGCAGGCTCATTTCCATGGCGATGCCCTCAATCGGCCATATGCCGGAACCAGGTAGCGAGATAGGCGACCATGGAAGCCAGCGTCAAGGCTGTAACCAGGACGATACCAATCCGCATCAGCACATCCAGAGGCAGCGCAAAGGCCAGTGAAAACAAGACAAGAGCCGCAAAACTGATCTGAACCAGTGTATTCGCCTTGGATAATCGGAGGGGATTGATCTCGACAGGGTTGTCCATGATCCAGGAGACGATAACGGCACCGACAATCATCACATCCCGGGAAACCACCAGAACAGCGATCCAGCTGGGAATCACGGCGCTGATCGCCAATGTTACATAAATCGAAACCAGCAGTGCCTTGTCCGCCAGCGGATCAAGGTACGCGCCAAGTTCTGTTCTCATGTCATAGTGGCGAGCAATAAAACCATCGAGCGCATCGGTCACTCCTGCCGTCACAAACAGTACGAATGCAATTGTCCATTCCTGATTGACGATCGAGACAATGACGATCGGCACCAGACAAAACCGGAGGATCGTCAGAACATTGGCTACATTGAGTGCTGAGGCTTGCATCGTGCGCGACGATAACAAACTTCGCGCAGATGCCAAGGTTTTCATCTGGGCATAGATGCGCTTTGGAATAATGCTGCCCTTCATCGGGATCAGTGCCTGGTGCAGATCTTAAACGCAATGTTCACGCCTTAAACGCTTGCCAATCCGCAACTGACGTCTTACGCGGCGTGCAAGCGGGGTTCCAATGGCGCAATCGAATGGCAAAAACGACCGGCCCAACGGCCTGACCTATGCCGATGCAGGTGTCGATATCGATGCGGGCAATGCCATGGTGGAAGACATCAGGCCTCTGGTACGAGCCACCCGCAGGCCGGGTGCCGATGCGGAGATTGGTGGATTTGGTGGCCTGTTCGATCTGAAGGCGGCAGGCTTCAAGGACCCTATCCTCGTCGCCGCCAACGACGGCGTGGGAACCAAGGTGAAGATCGCCATCGACAGTGGCATCCATCACACCGTTGGCATCGATCTTGTCGCGATGTGCGTCAATGATCTCATCGTGCAGGGCGCGGAGCCTCTGTTCTTCCTCGATTATTACGCCACCGGCAAACTGGACCCAAAGATCGGCGTCGAGATTGTGCGGGGCATTGCCGAGGGTTGCAAACAGGCGGGATGTGCGCTGATTGGCGGTGAGACAGCGGAAATGCCCGGCCTTTACAGCGGCAAAGATTATGATCTCGCAGGCTTCAGCGTTGGTGCCGTGGAGCGCGGCCATGTGCTGCCGCAAGGCGTGGCTGCGGGCCAGACCGTGATCGGGCTTGCCGCCTCCGGTGTGCATTCCAACGGCTACTCGCTGGTTCGCAAGATCGTCAGCACGACCGGCCTCGACTGGCGGGACGAAGCCCCTTTCGCCAAGGGACAGACGCTTGCAGAGGCACTGCTGACGCCCACACGGATCTATGTCAAAACCGTGCTGGATCTGATCCGCAATACCGGCGGCATCCACGGCCTTGTGCATATTACCGGCGGCGGTTTCATCGATAATATTCCACGGGTTTTACCAGAAAACATCGGCGTCAATCTCAATCTGGCGCAAATCCCGGTTTTGCCGGTTTTCAAATGGCTCGCGACCCAGGGCGGCATGAGCGAACATGAGATGCTGCGCACCTTCAATTGCGGCATCGGCATGGTTCTGATCGTCGACCGGGACAAGACGCCGGACGTGCTTGCGGCACTTGCTGCGCGCGGCGAACCCGCATGCCTGATCGGAATGACGACCGAGATAGCACCCGGTGCACCGCAGGTCACAACGGTTGGAGCCTTGAGGCTGGCATGACAGCGCGGGCTGATCAAGCGCAGCGCAAGCGTGTCGCCGTCCTCA
>JANNRX010000200.1:0-2771 GCA_031401875.1 Hyphomicrobiales bacterium
TGACGCCTCGTCAGGCCGCTGGTCCTCGCGATGCGAACTGCATCCCGCTTGAACTCGCGGCTCGTGTATCGCTGCCATATCCGGTCTCCTTGATGGCGAGTATTGCTCTCAAAAAAACGGAACAGAACCGCGACAGGTCCACGGTTCTAGCACTCTCACCAGCAACGCGCCTTGCCGTGCTTATGGTGCTGTAGATGTTATAAAGTGTCTGTAAGTCGCTGATATTGATTGGTTAAATCTTGGGAAACTGCAGGTTCTCGGCTCAATTGGACCTAGCCCAATTCTTACGAAGCAAACCAGCGATTCCGCCCGCGTGGCAAAACACAAAACGGTCGCTCTCCCAAAGGTTCCGCCATAGCTGCCCGTGGCAAACCCACAGGAGCCAACAGATGCCGCCCACACCAGAACCCAAACGACCCGACAACGATGACACCATCGGACTGATCCTCGGAGCGATCATCGGCTTTGTGCTATTCACGCTGCTCGGCAGGTTGATCCGACGACCCATCCTGCTGACCGTCGTGGTGGCCTCGCTGTTCGGCCTCTACCAATACAGTCAGATACTGCTGCAACGTGACCTGGAACATGTAACGATCCAGACGGTTGGCACGGGCAGCGATTGCGGTGATGTGCGTTCAATTCCCGTTCGGATCACCAACAGTGACACCCGCAACATCACCAGCTTTCGCTTCATCGCCACTGGAGCGCAACCCAACCACACGGACTCTGTGGGCCATGTTTCGGAACGATCAGACCGCATCGTGCCCGCCGGAACCAGCCATACTGAATGCTGGCGCGTGAGCCGTCTGGGGGCGTTGACAGATCAGCAGATACTTCCCCTGCGCTGGACAGTCGAGATCATCAGCATCCGCTTCGCAGAGTGACCCAACCAACTTGATTTAATCAACTTTCCTGCGCACGGGCGCGGCCAATCAGTGGTCGCAAAGCCCACGGGATCGCCATAGCGGCACGGGATGAAACCCCCATGAGGTGCCCATGCCGGACCGTTCCGAAATCATACAACTGCAAAACGACCTGTTCCGCATGGGTGACCCGTCCGTGCTGGGAAAATACGTGCTGACCCAAGGCATCATCGGTCTGCTCGCCCGTGACCAAACCCCGCTGCGCGAAATCGCCCTGCTGGTCGCGCAGTTCAATGTGTTCACCGAGGACAACGACCCGCAAGGCGAGCATGACTTCGGCATGTTCGACTTCCACGGCGAACGCTGCATGTGGAAAATCGACTACTATGATCTGGCTTACCACATGGGCAGCGAAGACCCCACGGACCTCACATAGACGCTGCGCGTGCTGACGATCCTGCTGGCAAGCGAGTACTAAGGTGGAAGAACCTCAGGAAACCGTTGTGAACCGCCCTCTTGGCGTCAAGGCCGCGACATCATGGCTGAATGAACGAGGCCACCGGACGCGCCGTGGCGCGCGCTGGGGCATCGGTCAGCTCCACAAGCTCCTGACCAGCCCCACCTACAAGGGCGATTACAGCTTTAACCGCAAAGTCTGGAAGACGAAGGAAGACAAGCCGGAAACCGAACAGGTTGCTGTCGCGGTCGATCCGATCATCGAACCCTCACTGTTCGATGCTGTGCAGGCGCGCCTGAAAGCCAGAAACCCGAAGACCACGCCGCCGCGCGTCGTCACCGGCCCCATTCTCCTGACCGGCATCGCCACCTGCGCAAGCTGCGGCGGCGGGATGACCCTCCGCACCGGCAAGTCGGGCCGCTATCGCTATTACACCTGCGCCACCTGTGCGCAGCAGGGCAAGTCAGCCTGCAAGGGGCGGTCGATCCCGATGGACCGGCTCGACACGCTTGTGACCGAACGCCTAGCGGAAATGCTGTTTGAACCGCCCCGGGTTTACCGGAGGGTGGTTTGTTCAATGACTAGGCGACCATATCGAGTGTGTTCAGGTTTGCATAGAACGCCTCCTCTGCTTCTACGGGCGGGATGTAGCCGAGAGGGCCGAGCAAACGGCGGTTGTTATACCAGTCGACCCATTTCAGGGTTTCCCATTCGACCTCGCGCATTGATTTCCACGGGCCGATCTGGTTGATGACCTCGGTTTTGAAGAGGCCGATGACGCATTCGGCAAGGGCATTGTCGTAGGCGTCGCCGACTGTCCCGACCGAGAGATCGATCTCGGCTTCAGCGAGGCGCTCTGTGTATTTGATCGACAGGTATTGGGATCCGCGGTCAGAATGATGGACCAAGCTCTTGTTATCCGGCGTCTTTCTTTGCCAGATTGCCTGGTCCAATGCGTCAAGCACGAACTGGGTCTTCATTGAGGTCGAGGCGCGCCAGCCCACGATCCGGCGCGCGAATACATCGATGACGAACGCCACATACACGGTGCCTGACCATGTGGGCACATAGGTGAAGTCTGAAACCCACAACTTGTTTGGCCGATCAGCCATGAACAGCCGGTTAACCTTGTCGTCCGGGCACGGCAGAGATGTGTCAGGATTCGTTGTGATGACCTTTTTGCCCCGAACAACCCCTCTGATCCCCAAGCGGCGCATCAACCGTTCCACGGTGCAGCGGGCGGCGTCTTCCCCCTGCCGTCGCAAGACATGCCAGATCTTCCGCGCGCCGTAGAGCTTGCGGTTGGCATCCCAGGCCGCGTCGATCTTGACGCTCAGGGCCGCATCAGACTTCGCCCGGGCCGAGGCCCGGTCGGGCTCACGCATGATCGCCCGCCGGTCATAATAGGTGGAAGGGGCAAACTGCAGCGCCCTGCAGATCGGCTCGACCCC
>JANNRX010000201.1:0-3084 GCA_031401875.1 Hyphomicrobiales bacterium
GTTGGAAGCAATTGACCGACGCTGTTGGTACAAAATGCCAGCTCGTTGGCGATGATCTTTTCGTCACGAATGTGGAGCGGTTATCGAAGGGCATCAAGAGTGGCACCGCCAACGCGATCCTCGTCAAGGTCAACCAGATCGGCACCTTGACCGAAACGCTTTCCGCCGTGGAAATGGCGCATCGCGCAGGATACCGCGCCGTGATGTCACATCGGTCCGGCGAAACCGAGGACAACACCATCGCGGATCTCGCGGTTGCCACTAACTGCGGCCAGATCAAGACTGGCTCGCTCGCCCGCTCTGACCGCACCGCGAAGTACAACCAATTGCTGCGCATCGAGCAGCAGCTGGGCGATCAGGCGCTTTATGCCGGCAAGGCGGCACTGAAGGCACTGGCGTAAGCCAGGGCGCTCGCGTCATGAGCGCCGCCCTTCCGCAAGTTACGCCGAGGTTGCGGCTGCTGGCGTCGCTTGCCATGCTGGGAGCGGTGTTGATCTACGGCACGAATTTCGTGTTCAGCCGCCACGCCGCGCTGAACGGCTTCACGCCCTATGATCTGGCGGCCTTGCGGTTCGGCGGTGCGGGCCTGTTGCTGTTTCCGTTATTCCTCAGGGCTGGAGGCTTCAGCACAGGCGCGGGCATCGGCTGGGGCAGGGCGCTTTTGCTGGTCGTGATGAGCGGCGCGCCGATGTCGCTATTCCAGATGATCGGCCTGTCACTGGCACCCGCCGCGCATGGTGCAACCATCGGCCCAGGCATTGTCAGCCTGATGAGCGTTATCGGCGGCATGCTGCTGTTCGGGGCCGCGCTGACAAGACAGGCCGGAATTGGCCTTGGTATCGTTGTCATAGGCCTGATCAGCTTTGGCGTGGCGAGCGGCTTTTCGGGCACGCGCGAGATCATCCTGGGTGATCTGAGTTTTCTGATGATGGCGCTGGTCTGGGGCTGTTATCCGCTCGCATTGCAAAAGTGGAAAGTGGACGCGCTGACGGCAACCGCCGTTCTCTCGGTCCTGTCGTTGATCCTCTATCTACCGGTCTATTGGCTGTGGCTGCCATCCAATCTCGCCAATATTCCCTTGCCGATCATCCTGCTGCATGGCTTCAATCAGGCAGTGGTCAACATGATTATCGGCCTCTGGCTCTGGGGCTGGGCGGCGCGCACCATCGGCGCATCGGATTCCGGCAAGTTTCCGCCCTTGATCCCGGTCGTCGGCACATTGGTTGCCATTCCCGTGCTTGGCGAATGGCCGGGGCCGCTGCAAGGCGTCGCCATCGTCATGATAGTGACGGGTTTGCTTGTCATGGCGCTGGCGCGCGGGAAGCAGAGCTGACATGGAACCCCCCTTGGAACCCCACTTGGAGCCCCTCCCGGAAGCTTATGATATCTGCGCCAGGCTCGTGAAAAAGCACGATCCCGACCGCCATATCGCTGCCCTCTTCGCGCCTGCCGACCAGCGCGGCGCCCTTTACGCGCTCCAGGCTTTCTCGCTGGAGATCGCCGGCATTCGCGGCGTGGCGAAAGAGGCGCTACCCGGCGAAATCCGGCTGCAATGGTGGCGGGAAGCGCTTGGCGGTGAACGAGAGGGAGAAGCGCGCGCGCATCCCGTGGCGCTGGCGATTTCCGATGTGATCCGAACAAACAAGCTGCCGCTGCAACCGTTCCTTGATCTGATCGACGCTCGCGTCTTCGATCTCTACGACGATCCACTACCAGACTGGAACGCGCTGGAAGGCTATTGCGGCGAGACATCCTCAGTACTGTTTCGCCTCGCCAGCATCATCCTGGCGCACGGTGAAGAGCCGGGCTCCGCCGATGCTGCGGGTCATGCAGGTGTCGCCTATGCGATCACAGGGCTGCTGCGCGCCTTCCCATGGCATGCCAGACGCGGACAGGTGTTTCTGCCGCAAAGCCTGATGAATGCGGTTGGCCTGTCGCGCGAGGATATCATCGCCAGCAAAGACACTGAGCCGCTGCGTGCCGCACTTGCCGAGATGCGGACGAGGGCACGTCAGCACCTTGATCAGGCACGGTCTTTTGGCATGTCCATGAAACCAGAGATCGGGCCGGCATTTCTGCCGCTGGCCTCTGTCCCGCATTATCTCGCCGATATGGAACGCGGCAATTATGACCCCTTCAGCGCGCTCATTCACAGGGCAAACTGGCGGCGCGTCTGGAGCATGTGGCGGTGGCGCACATAAGACAGTGACACGGCTATTGATAGGATATTGTTTTCAAATTGACTCGCCTCATCACAGTGTTTTGGGTGGTTCGAGCAGACTGCGCTATGCTCGCGCGCTTCTGCTGATCAAGGGGGAGGATTCGGCATGATCGAATTCATTTTGCGGCAGTTTAGCAATGGAATGATCAAATTCCTCACCCGGCCGCTGCGTAAATTCCAGCCTATCTCGACCAACGGTCCCGATCTGCTCAAGCGAGCGCTGCAGCCGGGCGATGTGCTGCTTGTGGAGGGAAACAGCCGCGTTTCCTCGGCAATCAAGTATCTCACGCAATCAACCTGGTCCCATGCCGCACTTTATGTCGGCCCGATTGCCGGAAGGGAGACGCCGGAAGGCGAACCCCATGTGCTTGTCGAGGCGGAACTTGGGTTTGGAGTGATTTCCACACCTCTCTCCCTGCATGCCGAAGAACATACGCGGATCTGCCGGCCGGTTCATCTCGATGACGAGGATCGCGCCCGTCTCGTCAGCTTCGTGATCCAGCGCATCGGAGACAGCTATGACGCCAAGAACGTCATCGATCTGATGCGCTATCTGCTGCCGACGCCACCTGTACCGATCCGGTTTCGACGACGCATGATCGCGCTTGGATCAGGCCAACCGACCCGCACGATCTGTTCGACCTTGATCGCGCAAGCCTTCCAGTCCGTGCATTATCCGATCCTGCCCGATGTGGAGCGGCTGTTCGCTGATGGTCTGGATGAGCATGAGAAAGGTACGGTCAAGGAGATCCATCACATCCGGCCTCAATCGTCGGCTTCACGATCTCAAAAAACGGCGAGACATCAAAATCACGCGGAGTGTAAAGCGAATGGTGCCGGATGTGATGGATCTCCTTGACCGT
>JANNRX010000202.1:0-2363 GCA_031401875.1 Hyphomicrobiales bacterium
AATGGGAAAGCGCCATCAACGCTGCTGCCTGCAGCGAAGGCTTTTACAAGGCCTTCGACAAACCGACGCGCGAGAATGTCGTGGCCTATATCGTGGCATCAGACGCCAATCCAACCTCGATCCGAGCCTGTATCGAGACGGCCCGCAGCAACGCCAGGGCCGTACGCACCGCAATGACCACAGAAATGTGGGAGATCATCAACAGTGCCTGGCACGAGGTTCAGAAGTTTAAACTGAAGGACCTTGACCCGAACCAGCTCGCAAAATTCCTGTCCATTATCCAGGAAGCGTCGCTGCGGTTTGACGGCACGGCCTATCGGACCATGCTGCGCACGGATCACTTCCGCTTCCAGCGCATCGGCACTTTCATTGAACGGGCGGATAATATCGCGCGACTGCTGGATGTAAAATACCATGTCCTGCTGCCTGAAACGGCAGCAGTGGGCGGCGGCCTTGATTATTTCCAATGGTCGGCGATCCTTCGTTCCGTTGGCGCACTGACCTCGTACAGCTGGGTCTACCGGGATAATATCAAGCCATGGCTTGTGGCTGATTTCCTGATCCTGCGCATGGAACAGCCGCGCTCGCTGATTTCCTCCTATGAAAACATCAACCGGCAACTTGATGATCTGGCGGAGAAATATGGCCGTCAGGGTGCCGCGCAGCGCAATGCACGATCCATCTACTCCCGACTGCAGAATCAGGATATCAACTCCCTGTTTCAGGCCGGATTGCATGAGTTCCTGACGGATTTCATCAATGACAACAATCGGCTGGGCGCTGCTGTCGCCGAACAATATCTGCTGTGAGACCGCTCATTCCATGCGCCTGAAGATTCGCCACGAGACCATCTATCGCTACGGCGTGCCGGCAAAATACGCCGTGCAGATGCTGCGGTTGACGCCGCGCAGCCATGAAGGGCAATTCGTGCAACGCTGGCGCGTCGAGATTGATGCCGATTGCCGTCTGGATCGCAACCAGGACCCGTTTGGAAATATTGTCCATATCTTCACCGTCGACGGACCCTTGAGCGCCATGGCCATCATCGCCGAGGGCGAGGTCGACATGACGGCATGCGGAGGGTTTATTCATGGTGGTATCGAGCGCCTGCCCCTTGGCCTCTGGCGCAGGGGAACTGCCCTCACCGGCATCTCGCAGGAAATGCGCAGCTATGCCCGCCGCATCGCCAGCGGCGAGGGTGGCAATGCGCTTGCAACCCTTCATGCGCTGATGGCAGCAATCAACACCGATTTTCGCTTCGTCATCGGCGAGACCGATGCATCAACCTCAGCGGCGCAGGCTTTCAGCCAGAAATCGGGTGTTTGCCAGGATCTTGCCCATGTCTTCATTGGTTGCGCCCGCTCTCTGGGCATTCCCGCGCGCTATGCTGGAGGGTATTACATGCGCACGGATACGGCTCATCAGGAAGCCGGCCATGCCTGGGCGGAGGCCCATGTGGACGGATTGGGCTGGATTGGATTTGATCCGGCCAATGGCATCTGCGTGACGGATCGCCATGTCCGCGTGGCCATTGGCCAGGATTATCTGGATGCTGCGCCGATCCGTGGCGCAAGAATCGGCGGAATGGATGAAGTCCTCAGTGTTTCCGTGGAAGTCCGGGAAGGACGCAGTATCATCGAGGCGTGACCCACATGAACAAACTGGTGCGTCAACGATTGCGACAGGTTGGACGCCGGTCTATCAGGGGCGTGCATTACTGGAGCAATGGACTGGATCAATGACATATTGCGTGGGTATTCTTGTTGAGCAGGGTCTGGTGATGATGGCCGATACCCGTACCAATGCGGGTCTCGACAATGTCGCCACGTTCCGAAAACTGCATGTCTTTGAAAAGCCCGGCCAGAAACTTCTCTCGCTCTGCACCGCTGGCAATCTCGCGATCACACAATCCGTGGTCTCGCATTTGCGCGAGGGAATGAAAGATCCTGAAACGGGTAAAGTACAACGCCTCATCGATCAGGCAAGCATGTTCGAAGCCGCGCAATTCGTCGGCAAGGCGATCCGAAAGGTTTTCGACAGCGACGGCGATTCGCTGGAACAGCATGCGGCGAGTTTTGACGTCACCATGCTGCTCGGTGGCCAGATCAAGGGCGAGCCCATGCGCCTGTTCATGCTCTACAAGGCCGGGAATTTCATTGAAGCCACTTCGGACACCTGCTTTCTGCAGATCGGCGAGCACAAATACGGCAAGCCGATCCTTGACCGCGCTGTGCTTTATCCCACCGATATCTATGATGCCCTGAAGCTTGGGCTGATTTCGATGGATTCCACCATGCGTTCCAATCTGGGCGTCGGCCTGCCGGTTGACCTCATCGTACAGAAACCCGGCGACATCAGCTTCG
>JANNRX010000203.1:0-5420 GCA_031401875.1 Hyphomicrobiales bacterium
CGGGCCAACGGGAATGCCCTCGCTCTTGGCCCAGCCAATGAACTCCGCCACGATGAGGAAATAACCCGGGAAATCCATCCGCTCGATCACGGATAATTCGAAATCAAGCCGCTCGCGATATCCCTCGACACTCATGCCCTCCGTCGGCCCATGCTGGGAAAAACGGAAGGACAGGCCATCATGGGCCTGACGTCGCAGCACGGCCTTTTCATCCTCATCCGCCGTGAACCGCGGCAGAATCGGCGATTTCAGGGCCTTCGGTCTGAAGTGGCAGCGCATGGCAATTTCAATTGTGTTTTGAATCGCTTCCGGCAAATCCTTGAACAGTTTCTGCATCTCGGCGCGGCTTTTGAAGCTATGCTCCTCGCTGACCTTGCGCCGGTCGGTTTCGGAAACCATGCGCCCTTCAGCAATGGCGATCAGCGCATCATGGGCCTCGTGGTCTTTCTTGCCTGCGAAGAAAGGCTCGTTGGTGGCGACGATCGGCAGCTCAAGCTCATAAGCAAGCGCCAGCAGCATGGGCTCGACTGCCACCTCCTCCTCGGTGTCATGCCTTTGCAATTCGACATAAAGCGCATGCGGAAACATCGCTGCAAGATGGCGCAGACGTTTGGCCCCCAACTCCCGGTGATTGTTGTAGAGAGGTCGGTTGATCGGACCGGAAGGACCGCCAGTGAGTAAGATCAAGCCTTCGCTGAAGCCTCTGAGTTGTTCCACGGTAACATGTGGCTCATCCGTGGAATCGGTCTCCATGAAGCCTGCACTCGTGAGGCGCATGAGGTTTCTGTAGCCCGTCGCGCTGGTGGCAAGCAGCACGATCTTGCCCCTGCTCTCGCGTTGCGCCTGCGGACGACCGGGTGAGGCGACGTGATCACAGAAATCCACCGTCATCTGCAAGCCGATGATCGGCTGGATGCCGCTTTCGGCGAGCTTTTCAGAAAATTCCAGCGCACCGAAGAGATTGTTGGTGTCCGTCAGGGCCAGGGCTGGCATGGCATCGGTCTCGGCCAGCTTGGCGAGCCTGGCGATCGGCAATGCGCCTTCGAGCAACGAGAATGAAGAATGCACATGCAGATGCACAAAGCCGACATCGTGGTAGATCGTGGACATCGGACACTCCGGAAATTCCCGAAGAGTCTATCGCAGCAGCATTGCCATCTTTCCAGCGAATACGAAGCCCATCCACATCAAGGATGGAGGGATGGGTCTCAGGCACCGCCCACAGGGGCAAGAGCACTCGCCCACATCCAGACCATGGCCAGAAACACGCTGATGATGGTGACTTCCGTCGTATCCTCGATAATCCTGCGTAGCATGACGTTTCCTCCGTTCATTCTTCGTTCTTATTCTTCTTTTGTTCTGACAGCAACAAAAAAGAACAAAGCATGATCATTAGAGTTAATGTCGAGAGACTGGACTGTTTCCTGAAAACCATTGCCAGTGTGCAGAAGCGGATAGCAAAAAACCCGGCACAAGGCCGGGCTTTTTAAAGTCTTTATGACGAAAGATGATATGATTCAGGCAACAACGGCCCGACGTGCAACATCCGCGATATCATTGCGTGTGATGCCGATATCGGAAAGTTCGCGCTCATTCAGTGCCGAAAGTGCACGAACCGAAGCACGATAACGCATATAGCTGCGAATGCGGGCGATGAGCTGAGAAACGATCATAACAAAATCCTTTGTGTCCAGACGCCCACAAATTGTGCAGCGCCGCATAATGTTTGTGCAACGCAATATAGGCATTCTTATGGCGAATGTCTAAAGGCCATATCTCATAATAGACATGTAAAAAACGCATGACTAATTATGGCAATTTTAACCTCTCCGTCACCTGCTCCTGTTACACCCTGCAGCACCATCAATCGGCGGAAACATCACGGTTGCCACGCATTCGCCCGACGATAGCCCGCAGGCTGACTGTGTTCTGGGCACCCGGAAATGATGAAACATTCTCCTGAAGGGCAGAGGCGGGCAGCAACTCGCGCGGCTGAGTGGTGAAGCGCATGCGCATGGGCGTGGCAACGCCTTCACCGAAGGCAATCGCTTCCTGATTGCCGATAGCGGAAAGAAAGGTGATCTGGCTTGCTGACGAATCAGAAATCGCAGCACGGATCAATTCCTGGTCGCGGTCATTGCCAAGGCGCATGGCGAAGACTGTTGAACATTGCGACAGGATTGTGGGATCAAGTTCGCCTGGCCGCTGCGTGATGACGCCGATGTAACAGCCGTATTTGCGGCCTTCCTTGGCAATACGCGAGATGGACTGACGTGTCGGCGCAAAACCGAGCTTGGGATCCTGCGGCACATAGCGATGCGCTTCTTCGCACAGCACAAGCACCTCGAAGCCCTTGCTGCTCCACATCGCCAGGTCAAAGGCAAGTCGTGCCAGCACAGAGACAACCGAATTCAGAACTTCGGAGGGAAGGCCCGCAAGCTGAAGCACAGTGATGGGCTTGCCCGCATGGGGGATGCGAAAGAGCTTGCCCAGCACATACTCGATATTATCGTCTGTGGCACCGCGCCCGAACATGAAACGGTACCGTGGGTCCGAGCCCAGACTTTCAAGCCGGTTCTTCAACACCCGCATATGATAGCGATCATGACGGGGATCGAGTTTGCCCATCATATCATCAAGCAGGCTGACCAGATCAAGAAAGCGATAAGGAGATGGCGTATCGGGGCTGAAAGAAAGTCCATCCGCCGATTTTTTCACCAGGCTGGACTGCATAAACTGCTGCGCCTGATCCACCGAAAACTGCGCCTTGGCCAAAGGCACCAGCTCACGCAGGATATCGGTCTCATCGTCCGGCGGTGTACGCCCGCGATAGACGACATCCAGCAATTCATCGAATTTGAAAAGCCAATGCGGCAATTCCAGGGAATTGGAATCCAGCGTGATCGAATTCTCGCGGAACGCATGCGCGTATTCATTGTGCGGATCGAGCACCAGAACGCGCAGGTCGGGCTTGGCTTCGACTGCCTTGCGCACAAGCAACGAGACAGCACTGGATTTTCCGACACCCGTTGTTCCGACAACGGAGAAATGCTTGGTCAGCATATCCTCGATGCTGACAACCGCGGCAATCTTCTCGTCCTGGGAAACGCGGCCGATCTCGACACCCTTTCTTGCGCCAAGATCAAACACGGCCTGAAGGTCTGCCGTGCGGATGCGGTGCGCGACAGCACCAAGCCAGGGATAGGTCGTGATGCCACGGCGAAAGGCGAGCCCCCCGCCAGGCTGATCAGCAACTTCGCCCACCAGCTCAACCTGCACCATCATGATATTGGGCCTGGTTTCGTCCCATTGCTCCGTCTTGACAGCCATTTCATAGACCATGGCAACAATCCGCGTGCTGCCAAGGTTGATGGAAATGAGCTTTCCGATGCTCCAGGAATCGACATTGACGCCTTCAACATGGGTGGCAGATGTCGATATTGTCGCCCTGGCACCATTCACGGCAATGAGCTGACCAATCATGCGGCTGCGCGGTTGCTCGTCACCCCGGCGTTCACTCGATGCAGCCACCGGATTGAATTGAGATGCCGAGAGTGGAATGTTCATGAGCCGAGCCTTGTCAAGGACCAACCATGGCAGAGCGGAGTTAAGGGCTTGTAACCAATTTACGTAAACGCCGACAGCATTTATGACATTCTGCGCAAGAAAACAGTATTCACACTAAAAAAATGTGCTTCTGGTTGTATTTATACAAAATCAATTGGTCTGGTGATTCATTCTACTCCGCTGCTATCACCGATTTCAGCGGTCTGCGCGCCAGCACCTCCCTCAGAAAACGCCCGGTGTGGCTCTTCGGATTGGCCGCGATATCCTCTGGCGTTCCCTCGCCCACCACTTCGCCGCCGCCGTCACCGCCTTCTGGCCCCATATCAATGATCCAGTCTGCCGTCTTGATGACTTCCAGATTATGCTCGATGACCACCACCGTGTTGCCCTGCTCGACGAGTTCATGCAGCACCTCCAGCAGTTTTGCGACGTCATGGAAATGCAGGCCTGTGGTGGGTTCGTCGAGGATATAAAGCGTGCGGCCTGTGGCACGTTTAGAAAGTTCCTTGGAAAGCTTCACGCGCTGCGCCTCGCCGCCTGAAAGCGTCGTTGCCGGCTGTCCGACCTTGACGTAATCGAGGCCGACGCGGGCAAGCGTATCCATTTTCTCGCGGATCGAGGGTACCGCCTTGAACAGGTCCCTCGCCTCTTCAACTGTTGAATCCAGAACCTCGGCTATCGATTTGTTCCGGTACTTCACTTCCAGCGTTTCGCGGTCATAGCGCTTGCCCTTGCAGACGTCGCAGGTGACGTAGACATCGGGCAGGAAGTGCATTTCGATCTTGATGACGCCATCGCCCTGACAGGCCTCGCAGCGGCCGCCCTTGACGTTGAAGGAGAAGCGGCCGGGCAGGTAGCCCCGTGCTTTGGCTTCCGGCAGACCCGCGAACCATTCGCGCATCGGTGTGAAAGCGCCGGTATAGGTCGCGGGGTTCGAGCGCGGGGTGCGCCCGATGGGGGATTGGTCGATATCGATCACCTTGTCGAGATGCTCCAGCCCCTCGATCCGGTCATGCGGTGCGGGATGCTCCAGCGCACCGTTCAGGCGCTTGGCGGCGAGCTTGTAAAGCGTGTCGATGACAAGCGTGGATTTACCCCCGCCTGAGACGCCGGTGATACAGGTGAAGGTGGCAAGCGGAATCTCCACCGTCACATTCTTGAGATTATTGCCCCGTGCGTTGACGATCTTCAGCGCGCGCGATTTCATCGGCTTGCGCCGTTTGGCGGGTATGGCAACCTGCATTGCACCTGTGAGGTATTGCCCCGTCAGCGAGGCCGGATTGTCCATCACCTGCTGCGGTGTACCCTGCGCCACGATCTGGCCGCCATGAATTCCCGCACCCGGCCCCACATCCACCACGTAATCCGCTTGCAGGATGGCGTCCTCGTCATGCTCGACAACAATCACGGTATTGCCGATGTCGCGCAGACGCCGCAGCGTCCCCAACAAGCGCTCGTTGTCGCGCTGGTGAAGGCCGATGGAGGGCTCATCCAGAACATAGAGAACGCCGGTGAGACCAGAGCCGATTTGCGAAGCGAGGCGAATGCGCTGGCTTTCACCGCCGGACAAGGTGCCGGAAGCGCGTCCGAGCGAGAGATACTCAAGGCCGACATCGACCAGAAACCGCAACCGGTCGCGGATTTCCTTGAGGATGCGCACCGCGATCTCGCGCTGCTTGTCGGTGAGCTTGTGGGCGAGGTCCTGATACCAGACATTCGCCTCGCGCACCGAAAGCCGCGTGATCTCGGAGATATGCGCCCCTGCAATCTTCACCGCCAGCGCTTCGGGCCTCAGACGATCACCGGCGCAGGTGTGGCATGGCGTCTCGGACATGAAACGGCCGATCTCCTCG
>JANNRX010000204.1:0-7032 GCA_031401875.1 Hyphomicrobiales bacterium
CTTCCATGAGACATTGCCTTGCCGGAAACGGCACCTAGGCTGGTGTCGGCCTGGATATTCTCGTATCCGACACTGCGCACCCCCTCCCTGCCCTCCCCCACAAGAGGGGAGGAAGAAGGAGATGGAGCCCGCCCACCATAATTCCCCACTTTCAGGCGCTCTTCCGGCTCGACCTCGTTCACATCGACATCGGCCTTGTCGGCGATGCGCTTGGTGATCGTGGTGAATTCCATGGCTTTGAGGAAAGCGATCAGCGGGCGTGCCTCGAAGACGGGCAAGGCCAGATCGGTGATCGGCGTGACGAGCGGCACATCGCGCACGAGATCGACGAGCTTGCGTGAGACGCGCACCTTCTCGATCACCTCGGGGTTCGTCAGCGTTTCGCGCTTTTTTGGTTGCTTGATTTCGCCAGCGCGAGCGAGCAGCGTTTCAAGATCACCGTATTCCTGGATCATCTGCGCGGCGGTCTTGATGCCGATGCCCGGCGCACCCGGCACGTTGTCGGTGGAATCGCCAGAGAGAGCCTGCACATCCACCACGCGTTCCGGCGGCACGCCGAAATACTCGATCACCTCGTCGCGGCCGATCCTGCGCTCCTCGCGTGCGCCCTTCGCGCCCGCCTGCCCTGACGCCGGATCGTACATGGCGACGCCGGGCTCGATCAGCTGCATCAGATCCTTGTCGGCGGAGATGATCAGGACTTCGGCTCCCGCCTCCACTGCCAGCCTGGCATAGGTGGCGATCAGATCATCCGCCTCGTAAGTATCCTGCTCGACGGGCACGAGACCGAAGGCCTTGACGGTTTCGCGCATCAGCGGAAACTGCGGAACGAGATCCTCCGGCGGGGCGGAGCGGTTGGCCTTGTAAGCGGGGTAGAGCGCCTTGCGGAACGAATTCTCGGATTTATCGAAGATGATGGCGAGATGTGTTGGCATCACACCCAGCGCGCCCTCTGTAACGAACTGGAGCATCTTGACGGCAAAAAGGCGCACGGCACCGGTCGGTAGGCCATCGGACCGGTAAAGATAGCGCCTGTCCTGGTTCATGGACTGGAAATAGGCCCGGAAAATGAAGTTGGAGCCATCGACCAGAAACACACGGTCCCCCTTCTGGATCGGTCGTCCGCTCATGGCCTTCTCCTTCGCTTTGCATTCTTCGCTTGCCCGGCTGACGCAGGTTTTGCAAGCTGTCGATCTGACAGAGGAACCCTTATGAACCGCGCCGCCTATCACCCACTGGATTTCCACCGCAAGACCGAGAGTGAAATGCTCGCCGCAGCGCAGGCCTTTCGCGAAAACATCACACGGCGGCGCACGGTCAGGGATTATTCGGCGGAACCCGTGCCCCGCGCCATCATTGAACAGGCTTTGCTTGCGGCAGGAACGGCTCCTTCGGGCGCAAACCAGCAACCCTGGAGCTTCGCGGCTATCTCGTCAGCCCCCGTGAAGAAGCGCATTCGCGAGGCTGCGGAGGAGGAGGAAAAAGCCTTTTACGCGGGCAAGGCGGGCGAAGAATGGCTGCATGCCCTGGCGCATCTGGGTACGGATTGGGAAAAACCGTTCCTTGAGGAAGCACCCTGGCTGATCGTCATTTTCGCGCAGCGTTGGGGCGAAACCAACGGCGAGCGCGTAAAGCATTATTACGTGCCGGAATCCGTTGGCATCGCCACGGGTTTCCTCATTACCGCGCTGCATCAATCGGGGCTGGCGACGCTGACGCATACTCCCTCCCCCATGGGATTTCTCAATGAAATCTGCGGCAGACCGGAGAGCGAGAAAGCCGTGATCCTGCTGGTCGTGGGC
The DNA here is from genome assembly GCA_031401875.1 of Hyphomicrobiales bacterium. Lineage (GTDB taxonomy): Bacteria > Pseudomonadota > Alphaproteobacteria > Rhizobiales > Beijerinckiaceae > JADCCX01. Next base: position 1,803 of record JANNRX010000204.1, read on the forward strand.
TATCCCAAGGACGATTGCCAAGTGCCGCGCATCCGCAAGAAGACGCTGGAGGAAACGACGGTGTGGCTGTGAGGTTTGCTTCGTCACAGGAGCATTGCATCAACGGCGTGCGTCCTTCGAGGCTCGCTGCACTCGCACCTCAGGATAAGAACTGTCGGGAATTGCATCCACCCTTTCGCTAATGCCAGGCCAGAATTTTCTCATCCTGAGGTGCGACGAAGCGCAGCGAAGGAGCCTCGAAGGACGCATATCGTCGATGCAGGGCTTTCCTCCTCCCAGCGGAGAGAATGAGCAAACCCTCAGCGCGCTTTCGCTTTCGCCTTACTCTTCTTCTTCACATCCTCAACCTTGAACACGCCGGCAGTGTCCGCGACGAGATCAATTCGGCGATCATGCAGATCGATCAGTGTCGAACGATGGCCAATGGAAACGATGGTTGTCTGCGGCAGTTTCTGCTTCAGCACGGCATAAATCACGGCTTCGGTGGGTTCATCCAAGGCCGCTGTTGCCTCATCGAGGAACAGCCAGTCCGGCTTGGTAATGAGCGCACGGGCAATGGCGAGGCGCTGCTGCTCACCCAGCGACAGCACCTGGCTCCACATCGCACCCTCATCGAGCCGTCCGACAAGCTTGGGCAGGCGGGCAGCCTCCAGAGCTGCATTCATGGCCGCATCATCATGGTCGCCAGAAAGACCGGGGTATTGCACCGCTTCGCGCAGCGTCCCCATGGGCAGATATGGCCGCTGTGGCAACAGCATCACGGACTTGCCCTGCGGCACATGAATCTCGCCCCTGCCGAAGGGCCAGATGCCCGCAATCGCGCGGAAAAGCGTTGATTTGCCAGACCCCGATGGCCCGGTGACCAGTGTCGTCTCACCCTTGTGCAAGGTCAGGTTGGTCACGTTGACGATTGTTGTCCCATCAGGAATGGCAAGCGCCAGTGCGGGAATCGTGAGATCAGAACCTGACTGGGAAGGAAGCGTGATGCCACTTTCCTGCTTGAGGCTATCGGCCTTGTTGATGGCTTCGCCAAACGTGCTCAGACGGTCAACAACAGCCTTGTAGGCCGCCAGCGATTGATAACGCTGTATGAACCATTGCATGGATCCTTCCACCCGGCCGAAAGCGCCAGCGGTCTGCGTCAACTGGCCAAGGTTGAGTTTCCCGCCGAAATAGGCCGGCGCCATGATGATGTAGGGGAACACCACACTGGCCTGGAAATAGGCTGATACGAACGTGTTCAACTTCAGATTCTGGCGAATGATACTGTAATAATTGCCGACGATATCGCTGAAGCGGCGGTTTATCTGCTGCTGCTCGGCCCGCTCGCCCTTCAGAAGTGCCACCTGCTCGCCATATTCCCGCAGGCGCGCCAGCGTGTACCGGAAATTGGCCTCGTATTTCTCCTGCTCGAAATCGAGTTTGATAAGTGGGCGTCCAATCAGATGCGTCAGCCATGTGCCGACGAGCGAATAGATCAGCGCCACCCAGAACGGCAGGCCCCAGACGACAATCTCGGTTCCCGGAATCGCGAACTGCACTGGAATCGACCACAGAATAACCGAGAAAGACACGAGGTTACTCAAAGTCGCAATCAGGCTGATCGAGAAGGCATAGGTACTCACGATATAGTTTCGTGCGTCCTCCGCGATGCGCTGGTCCGGGTTGTCCGCGCCAGAACCAAAGGCCATGCGATACTGGGTACCCTGCCCAAGCCAGCGGGCGCTGTAGTGCTCGATGAGATATTCGCGCCAGCGCAGCTTCAGCACGTTCTCGACGAAATATTCGATGAGATTCGAGACCACGGCGATGGCGGCCCAGAACATGAAGACAGTGAGCAGCAGGCTCCAGAACGCGGCCTGATCCTTGTTCTGGATGGCGTTGAACCAGTCGCGGTTGAAGAAGCTCAACCGGACGCTGATGCCGACTTGCAATTGGTTGATGACGATCAGCGCAATTGTCAGGCCCCAGGCGAGATTGCGTTCGCTGACTTTGCCAAGAAAGGCCACGGAGGCTTGTTTGGTATTATCCGGCGCAAAATAGGGATCGGCCAATCCCGTAATCATGCGCACAACCGGAATGAAGGACACCGCATAAACCAGAATGCCGAACAGGCCGACCGTCAGTGGCAGCTCGGACGGTATCTTCAGAGCGGCCAAGCTTTCCGGCCAGAAACCTTGCTGCCCGGCGAGATAGGCAACGCCAGTCGCGGCATATTCCACAGCAAAAATCGTCATGAAAAGGCGCAGAAACGCCGATATGCGAGCGGCCTGGAAGAGCGAGGCAGCAAGCGCCAGTCCGACCAATCCCAGAACGAGTGCCATGGTGCCAGCACCACTCAGGCCCGCGACCAGCGCAAGCACTGCGACAACGGCAACCGCTATGGAATATGGCAGCATGGGAATCTCTCTCAGGTTTTCCCATCCATAGCCGAGTTGCTGCGCCATGGAACCCCTTCACGGGGATTTGCTATCAGCCCGTTCCATTCTTGTTTCGCATTCACCTGTTGGCGTTGCTGCCCAAGGCGGCTAAGGAGCGCTTGCGTCTCCCCACTCTGAACCCCTTCTCTTTCCGGAATCATGGCCAAACCGCTTCCTTCTGACACGCGACCGCTGCTCACCCGTCTCTGGCGGGAATGGGTGCGGCCTCATCGCGGCACGATCCTGCTGGTTCTGGGATGCATCACCATCGCAGCGGCGGCGAATGCGCTTTATCCGCTGCTTGTGAAAAGCGCGTTCGACCTGCTGGAGAAGAAGGATTTCGATACACTCCGGTGGGCCCCTCTGGTTGTCATCGCAGTTACTTCGGCCAAAGGCTTCTCGCTCTGGGCGCAGAACATCCTGACCAACCGCTTTGTCACCCGCATCGAAGCGGATATGCAGGCGGCGCTTTACGCCCATCTCATCGATGCTGATCTGGCGCGCATCTCGCGCGAAAGCCCGGCGTCATTGACCCAGCGTTTCACGACGGATTTTTCCTATATCAAGGAGGCGCTGACACGCCTCTTCACAGTGTTCTTCCGCGACATTGCCATGCTGGTCTCGCTGGTAGCTGTGCTGCTCTATATTGATTTCTGGAGCACGCTGGTTGCGGGCGTGGTTGCCCCTTTCATCATCCCGCCCATTGCCCGCGTCGGCAAGAAACTGCGGCGGGTGGCGACTGCGACACAAGAGCAGATCGGAACGATGGCGGCCAATCTCTCCGAGAGCCTTGCAGGCGCACGCGTCGCCAAGACCTATCAGCTTGAAGGATATCTCAAGGAACGCGCCACGGGCACGTTTGATGATATCCGCGATCTCAAGATGAAAGCCGCCAATGCCCGCGCGCGCATGGACCCGATTCTTGAGATCGGAGCGGGCGTTGCCATCGCGCTGGTCATCATCTTTGTCGGCTGGCGGCTCCAGAGCGGGGCGACCACGCTGGGCGATTTCGCCGCCTATAGCGGCGCGCTGATCATGGCGGCGCAGCCCGTGCGTACGCTCGGCAATCTCAATGCCATCATGCAGGAGGCGCTGGCGGCGCTCTCACGCTATTTCGCCGTGATGGATGAGAAACCCGCAGTCACCGAAAAACCTGATGCCAGACCGCTTGCCGTCGCCAGCGGCAAGGTTGATTTCAAGGACGTCACCTTCAGCTATGGCGAGGGAACAGAAGCGTTGTCCGGTGTCACTTTCACGGCCGAAGGTGGCAAGATGACCGCACTTGTCGGGCGCTCGGGTTCTGGCAAGTCGACCCTTCTTTCGCTGGCACCACGCCTGATGGATGTCAGCGGCGGCGCGATCAGCATCGACGGGCAGGATGTGCGGGATACGCAAATCGCCTCGCTGCGGGAGCAGATTGCCGTGGTCAGCCAGGACATCCTGCTGTTCGATGATACAATCCGCGCCAATATCGCTTTCGGGCGCAGGAACGCCACGGAGGCTGAAATCATTGCCGCCGCCGAAGCCGCCGCCGCGCATGATTTCATCATGGCTCTGCCTGATGGATATGACAGCCGCGTTGGCGACCGGGGCGGCAGGCTTTCGGGAGGAGAGCGTCAGCGGATCGCACTGGCGCGGGCTTTCCTCAAGAATGCGCCGATCCTGCTGCTGGATGAGGCAACTTCCGCACTGGATGCAGAATCAGAAGAACTGGTGCAACTGGCACTGGCGAAACTGATGAAAGACCGCACCTCCATCGTCATCGCGCATCGGCTGTCGACTGTCCGGGATGCGGCGAAGATCGTGGTGCTGGACAAGGGGCGCGTTGTCGAAGAAGGCAAGCATGCAGCCCTTTTGAAGAAAAACGGGCTTTACGCCAGTCTCCACAAACGGCAATTTCGCGACGACTGAGCCTGATACGACGATAACCGATCAAGAAGGACATCCCCATGCATATCGACAGCAGCATCTCGGCCATCGTCACGGGCGGTGCCTCGGGCCTTGGTGAGGCGACAGCACGGATGCTGCGCGCCAAGGGTGTCAAAGTCGGCATTCTCGATATGCAGCAGGAGCGCGGTGAGACAGTCGCCAGGGAGATCGGTGCAGTATTTCAGCTCTGCGATGTCACCAGTGAGGCCTCGGTCGAGGCTGCGCTCGCTGCTATCCGCGCTATCAATGGCCAGGAGCGGATTCTTGCGAATTGTGCCGGCATTGCACCGGGCAAGCGCATGATCTCGAAGAACAAGGAAACGGGCGCACTGATAGCCCATGATCTCGCTCATTTCTCCAAAGTCGTGCAAGTGAACCTGATCGGTACCTTCCTCGTGACCACAAAATGCGCGCTCGGCATGGCCTCACTCGCACCTGTGGATGCCGATGGCCAACGCGGTGTCGTGGTCTGCACGGCGTCCGTCGCAGCCGAAGATGGCCAGGTGGGTCAGGCGGCCTATGCGGCGTCGAAAGCGGCTGTCGCCGGCATGACGCTGCCCGTGGCGCGTGATCTTGCGCAATATGGTATTCGCGTCTGTACAATCCTGCCCGGCATCTTCATGACGCCGATGTTTGACGGCCTTGATGATGCCTTCAAGAAAACACTGGCCGCCAGCGTACCCTTCCCGTCGCGCCTCGGCGAGCCGCGTGAATATGCCAAGCTTGCCGCTGCGATCATCGACAATGACATGCTCAACGGTGAAACCATCCGCCTCGACGGCGCAATCCGGCTTGCTCCGCGCTAGAGCATGCCGATTTTAGACAGAAACATAACCTGAGTTGAAGAAGTAGTTTCTGCATTCAGCAGGCGAGAAAAGGTC
>JANNRX010000205.1:0-3275 GCA_031401875.1 Hyphomicrobiales bacterium
AAGCCGGCTTCGTCCGCGTCGCCGGATGCCGCACCCCAGGGCGGGCCGTTGTCGCAGATGATGCGCCGGGGCTTGCCATAGCGTGCAAAAGCCTCCGCCAGATGATCCTGCACACGGTTGCGGCGTTCGTCCGGGCAGGCCGCCGTCACCAGGTTGAAGCGCGAATGATCGTCGAGCACCGTGAGAGTATGGCAACGCCCGCCTGCACCCAGCCCGACATGGCCCTTGAAATCCATCTGCCACAGATCGTTGGGAGCCTCGTGCTCGAAGCGGCCTCGCGCGGCAGGTCCGCTCGCCGCGTTACCAAGGGCCACCCCGTGACGGCGCAGGATCTGCGTGATGGTCGAGGCCGCGGGAGGCTCCTGCCCGTCGCGGCGCAGCACAGCCGCGATCTTGCGCCCACCCCAGGCCGGATGCGCCGCGCGGACCGCAAGCACAGCCTTCTCCAGATCATCCCCCGTCCGACGCGGCATCGCATGGGGCCGACGCGAGCGCTCCTGCAGTCCCTCGTCCTGCGCCACGCTGTAGCGCTTCAGCCATTTGTACCCCGTCGTCGGGCTCACCGAAAAACGTGCGAACAAGGCCCGCTTGCTCGTTCCCTCGACGCCCGCAAGCCGCACAAGCTCCTGCTTCATCTCAAACCTCGTCCGCTGCCACATCGCCATTCGGGAGACCCTCTGTCCAATCCCGTAATGTCCACGATGTGTCCGAACGTCTGTCCACCTTCTCTCCGGTCCATACACCCGCAAGGGGGAGAGATGAAACAGCATTCTCTCCATGTCCGCGAATCACAAAGCCTGATTCGGCCACCCTTCGTTCCCTTGGAGTTCGAGGCGTTAACGGGATCGGGGCCAACACCCCTGCGCGGCGTTCACATCGCGTTAGCAACATCTCTTCGCGAAGCCATTAAGAACCTTGCCGAAACCGCTGCGCTCACGCTCTGAGAATAGGCCTTCTGCACGATGATAGAACCTGCCAAGTCACTGTTCCGGCTGCCATCACAATACGAATTGCTGATTCGTCTCCGGTTCGTTCTGGCTCTAGGCCAAGCCTGAAGTTCAGCGCGGATCAGCGCAACGATCTGTGCCTTGCCGGGACAATTCCCACCACTCCAGTGATTCTGTGGGTGCCGGGCAGCTTCTGCAATGCTAAGGGGACTGTGCCGGATGGATACGATTTCACTTCTGGCTCAGTCTTGAAAGTTAAGATGCGCTCTTCCTCGCTTCCCCCGCAGATCCGCGCCAATGGCGTGACTGCTGTTCTGGGACCAACCAATACCGGCAAGACGCATCTGGCCATCGAGCGCATGCTTGGTCATTCATCAGGTCTGATCGGCTTGCCACTCAGACTGCTGGCGCGAGAGGTCTATGGCCGCATCGTGGAGCGTGTCGGTGCGGATTCTGTGGCGCTGGTGACAGGCGAGGAGAAGATCAAGCCAAAGAACCCGCGTTACTGGGTTGCCACTGCCGAGGCGATGCCACGGGATCTCGATGTGGCTTTCGTGGCCGTGGATGAAATTCAGCTCGCGGCGGATCTCGACCGGGGTTATGTCTTTACCGATCACCTCCTGAACCGGCGCGGACGCGAAGAAACCCTGCTACTTGGCTCGGCCACGATGAAACCCCTCATCGAAAGCCTGCTTCCCGGCGCGAACATCGTCACCCGGCCAAGATTATCAAAACTCAGCTTTGCCGGAGACAAGAAGCTCACGCGCCTACCACCAAGGGCTGCCATTGTCGCTTTCTCGGCCGAAGAGGTCTACGCCATTGCCGAACTGATCCGTCGCCAGCGTGGCGGAGCCGCTGTCGTGATGGGTGCGCTCAGCCCCAGAACGCGCAATGCCCAGGTCGATCTGTTCCAGTCCGGTGATGTCGATTACATCATCGCCACGGATGCTATCGGCATGGGCCTCAATCTTGATATCCACCATGTGGCCTTTGCCGGAGACAGCAAATTCGATGGCCATTTTCACCGGCGGCTGACCACGGCTGAATTCGGCCAGATCGCGGGCCGCGCGGGTCGGCACCTGCGTGATGGCACATTTGGCACATCAGGCCGGTCTGCGCCGTTCGATGCGGAGATGATCGATAATCTCGAAAATCATGTCTTCGAGCCTGTGCGGGTGATCAACTGGCGCAATCCTGATCTTGATTTCAGTTCCGTTGAAGCCCTGCGACGCAGCCTTTCCGTGACGCCCAACGAGCCTGGAATGGTGCGTGCACTGCGGGCTGATGATGAAATCGTCTTTGATATTGCGGCGGCCGACAGCGATGTGCGGGCGAAGCTTGGTACCCGCGATGGTGTTACCAGGCTCTGGGAAATCTGCGCCCTGCCAGACTTCCGCAAGGTCGCCCCCAACGCCCATGCGGAGCTGGTGGGACAGATTTTTGGCTTCGTGACCGGCAAAGGCGAGGTTCCGGAAGATTGGTTCCAGCGTCAGGTCAACCTGTGTGATCGCACCGATGGTGACATTGATACGCTCTCGGCCCGCATTGCGCAGATCAGAACATGGACATTTTGTGCCAATCGCGACTGGCTTGCGCATCCTCTCCATTGGCAGGGCGTCACGCGCAGGATAGAGGACAAGTTGTCTGACGCTTTGCATGATAAACTTGCAGAGCGTTTCGTTGACCGGCGCACCAGCGTTCTGATGCGCCGCCTGAGAGAGAATGCGATGCTTGAAGCTGATGTAACCGCCTCTGGCGATGTGACTGTTGAGGGCCAGCCCGTGGGCCGCCTGCAGGGTTTCAGGTTTACGCCGGAAGCGGGCGCGACGGGACCCGAGGCCAAAGCGATGGCGGCCGCTGCCATGAAAGCGCTGGCTGGCGAGATCGAGGCGCGGGCAGCAAAGCTTGCCTCCGCACCCGATGAGGCCTTCGCCCTGGCACTGGATGGTGCGATCCGCTGGATCGGCGAGCCTGTCGCCAAATTACAGTCTGGCGAACGCGTGCTTGAGCCGCGGTTTGTTCTGCTGGCGGATGAACAGCTCACGGGCAGCCACCGGGATGGCGTGGATGCGCGTCTGGTGCTTTGGCTGAAAGCCCATGTGCAGAAACTGCTTGGCCCGCTGCTGGTACTCGAATCCGGTGAAGGCCTTGAAGGCATCAGCCGTGGCATCGCCTTTCAGCTTGCCGAGCATCTTGGCGTGCTGGAGCGCGTGGCCGTCCAGAACGATCTGAAATCTCTGGAACAGGATGCCCGTGCAGCCTTGCGCAAGATGGGAGTACGCTTTGGAGCGCATCACATCACCACGCCGCTGCTGCTGAAACCTGCAC
>JANNRX010000206.1:0-12590 GCA_031401875.1 Hyphomicrobiales bacterium
GTTGGGTGATCGGCCAATGGCGAACATCACCTGATCCGTCTCCAGTGCGCGGCCGCCTTTCGTATGTGCGATGGCTTGCGCGCCGCTTACGAAAAGCATGGCATCCGCTTCATCTTCAACGACACCTTCACGAGAATCGAAAAGACGGCGAAAGGCCTCATCGCACATACGAAAGGCGGCCGCGCACTGGAGACGGATCAGGTGATGTTCGCCATTGGCCGATCACCCAACACGGGGGGACTGGGCCTTGAAAAGGCAGGCGTGAGGCTCGCGAAGGATAGTGCCATTGCTGTCAACGATGCCTCGCAGACCAATATACCCCATATTTATGCCGTGGGCGATGTGACCAACCGCGTGAACCTGACACCGGTGGCCATCCGCGAGGGGCACGCGTTCGCGGATACCGTGTTTGGCAAGAAAGCCTGGGTTGTCGATCATTCCGATATCGCAACCGCAGTCTTCTCAACTCCTGAAATTGGCACTGTTGGCCTCACCGAGACGCAAGCGAAAGCAACATTCGACGCGGTTGACATTTACAAGGCAAGCTTCCGGCCCATGAAGGCGACGATTTCGGGCCGCGACGAGCGCATGATCATGAAAATCATCGTCGACGGCAGCACAGACCGCGTGCTCGGCGTGCATATCCTGGGGGAAGATGCGGGGGAAATGGCACAGCTGCTGGGAATCGCCATCAAGATGAAGGCGAAGAAATCAGATTTTGACAGCACGATGGCGCTGCACCCTTCTGCGGCCGAAGAACTGGTAACGATGCGCACCCCAAGCGAGCGCTGGCGGCGCTCAGCCTGACGGGTAGAGCTTTCGCCACAGCCGTCCATCAATCGCTGCCAGCCCCAGCCCGATAAAGGCCATGCCGAGCAGATGCTGCGGCTTCAACGCCTCGCCCAGCACCACGATTCCCAGTATGATGGCGCTGACGGGGATGAGAAATGTGACCAGCATCAGATTGGTGGCACCTGCGCTGGAGAGAATCTGGAAGAACAGGATATACGCCAGCGCGGTTGAAAATATGCCCATGGCAACAATCGCCGCCACAGGAACCGCGCCCGGCATCTGCGCCTGCCATGGTGGATCGATGATCGTGACCAGCACTGCCATCATCACCGTGCTCGCTGTCAACTGACCAAAAGCCGTTTGCAGCGGTGTCACGCCCATCGCCTTGAAGCGACGGCCATACAGACTGGAAAAGGCATAGACCACGGCAGCGGTGAGACAGGCGATCTGCCCCCATGCCCCTGCCCCGATCCCCGAGACAACATCCAGCCCGATCATCACGGCCACGCCGATCAAGCCCAGAAAAACACCTATCATCTTCTGCGGTGTCGCCCGCTCATCTGCTGTCAGAACATGCAGTACGACCACCGTGAACAGCGGCGTGGTAGCGTTGAGAATGGAGGCCAAACCCGCTGCAACACTCACCGGCATTTGGCTCTGCCCCCAGAAAATCAGACTGAACGGGATGACGTTGTTAAGAATGCCCATGCCGAAGAAAGCGACCCAGACAGCGCGTCCACTCGGCAGCGCAACGGCTGAAAGCCTCAGCACCATGAAAAGAGCGGCCGCCGCAATCGTCACACGGAGCCAGACCAGCATCAGCGGCGAGACACCATTGCCAGCGCCCGCAGGCCAGCCCTTCAGGGCAATGGCCGCAAGCATGTAGGTGCCGCCCCAGAGGAGCGACAGAAGCAGCATACGGCTCCAGTCTTTTGCGTTCATGGTTCCTCCGATCCGTTGGCAGACGCTACACAGGGTAGGCTATACCGCACACCCGAAACTTGTTGATGGATCCGATCAGACCAGAGGGCAGCGCGACCCCCTCCCGGCACCCCCGGATCAAGTCCTGGGTCGCCCCCTCCACACAAGGGAGAGGGATGAAGGCGCGTATTGGTCTATCCTGATGCCCTCTGGTTTCAGACCATCAAGGCCTGATCCAGCACACGCACGACATGCAGCGCTTCGCGGTTCGCACCATCATGGATCTGATGGCGACAGCTTGTACCATCCGCCACGATGAGATCCTCTGCCCCTGCCTTGCGCACGGCTGGCAAGAGCGAGAGTTCGGCCATGTCGAGCGAGACATTGATATATTCGGCGTCATACCCGAAAGCCCCCGCCATACCGCAGCAGCTCGATTCGATTGCTGTGATTTCAAGCCCAGGAACCGCTTTCAGGCAGGCTTCAACCGCTCCCATCACTCCTGCCGCTTTCTGATGGCAATGGCCATGCAGATGCGCCTTGCGCCCCTGCTGGTGCCTGAATGCAAGCGTGATTTTACCCGCCTCCAGATCCGCCGCCAGCAACTCCTCGATCAGCAGCGCACTGTCCGCCAGCGCTTGCACCTCCTCCCTGGGCAGAAGCGAAAAAAACTCATCCCGCAGGGTCAGCAGGCAGGACGGTTCGAGACCAACCACTTTCGCACCGCGCTGCACGAAAGGGGTGAGCGTATCCAGCGTCCGGCGGGCCTCCTCACGCGCCCGGTTGACCTGCCCGCAGGACAGATAGGTGCGCCCGCAACATAGCGGCCGGGTTCCGGCCATGGGCTTGATGCGGTGCAGGCGATAACCCGCAGCATGCAGGACACGCGTCGCCGCTTCGAGATTTTCCCGTTCAAATGTGCGGTTGAAGGTATCCCCGAAAAGAATAACATCCCGGCCATCGCCGATCACCTGATCAGGAGTGGCGAATGCACCCTCCTCTTTCCAGGGCGCACGCCAGACCGGCAATGTGCGCCTTGCAGAAAAACCGAGCAGTTTTTCCGAGAGCAAAGCCAGACCCGGCAGACGATCACGCAGGTTCATCAGCCAGGGCAGTCTCGCGGCATAGGGCGCATAGCGCGGCAGCCAGGCAACGAGCCGGTCTTTCAGGGCAAGGCCGTGACGGGTGTTGTAATGATGCAGGAATTCCACCTTCATCTTCGCCATGTCGACGCCGGTCGGGCATTCGCGCTTGCAGGCCTTGCAGCCAACACACAGGCTCATGGCTTCTTTCATCTGTGGCGAGGTCAAGGCATCCGGTCCCAGTTGTCCCGAGATCGCCAGGCGCAGCGCGTTGGCACGGCCGCGCGTCAGATGCGTCTCATCCTTGGTGGCGCGGTAGGACGGGCACATCGCACCGCCCGTCAGCTTGCGACACGTGCCGTTGTTGTTGCACATCTCGACTGCCTGTCCGAAGCCGCCATCCGCCGACCAGTCCAGCGCATCAGGACCGGGCAGTGTGGCGGCATAGCCCGGCTGGAAGCGCAGCAGGCTGCGGTCATCAAATTGCAACGGCTCGACGATCTTGCCGGGATTCATCATCGCAGCCGGATCAAACGCCTGCTTCACCTCGCCAAAAGCCCTGGTCAATCTCTCTCCGAACAGGGGAGCAATGAACTCCGAGCGCGAAATGCCATCGCCGTGCTCACCCGAATACGAACCCTCAAAGCGCTTCACCAGCGCGGCGGTTTCCTCCGCAATGCCACGCATGGCTTTCACGCCTGCTTGCGTCTTCATGTTCAAGATAGGACGGACATGCAGGCACCCTACCGAGGCATGGGCATACCAGGTGCCGCGTGTACCATGCCTGTTGAAAACCTCCGTCACGGCATCGGTATATTCCGCCAGCCTGTCGAGTGGCACGGCGCAATCCTCGATGAAGGAGACAGGCTTGCCGTCGCCCTTCATCGACATCATGATGTTGAGGCAGGCCTCGCGCATCTCCCAGACCTGTCGCTGGCGCGCGGGCTCCCGCACCTCCACCACAGCATTGCGGAAGCCGTGATCAGCCATGCATTGATCCAGCCGCTTGAGATCATGCTTCAGGGCGTCGAGCGTATCTCCGGCGAACTCCACCAGCAGCAGGCAATCAGGCTGCCCACGGGTGATATCGGCCAGAGTGCGCTTGAACAGCGGGATATCCGCGCCCAGCACCAGTACGTTGTTGTCCACAAGCTCCACGGCGACAGGCCCCAGTGCCACCAGATGCCGCGTTGTTTCCATGGCCGCCCGGAAGTCCGGGAAATGACAGACGCCCATGACGCGGTGCGCGGGCAGGCGGGAGAGCTTCAACGTGACAGCCGTGAAAGCGGCAAGCGTTCCCTCCGATCCCACCAGCAGATGCGACAGGTTCGGATCAGGCAGGATCAGCGCATCAAGATTGTAGCCGCCAACACGGCGCTGCACCTTGGGATAACGGGCGATGATCTCGGCGCGCTCGCGCTCGGCGAGGCGCAACATATCCCTTGCCAGATCTTGTGCAGTGGTGGCCCTTGCCGAAGCAAAATGGGCCACCTCGCCTGAGGGCAGAAGCGCATCAATGGCAAGTACGTTATCCACCATCTTGCCGTAGCGGATCGAGCGCGCACCGCAGGAATTATTGCCTGCCATGCCACCGATGGTGCAACGGCTTGAGGTTGAGGGTTCCACCGGAAAAAACAGACCATCGACCTTCAGCATGGCGTTCAGATGTTCAAGCACCATGCCAGGCTGCACTGTCACGGTCTGATCATCGGGCTCGTAGGACACGAGGGCATTGAAGCTCCGGCTGCAATCCACCACCAGACCATTGCCAATGGGCTGACCGTTCTGCGACGTGCCACCGCCACGCATCATCACAGGTGTGGCATTGTCTGCGGCAGCAGAAAGGGCTGCGGCTAGATCCTCTGCCGATTCCGGGAAAACGACGCCTTGCGGAAAAATCTGATAGATCGAGGCATCCGTGGCGTAGCGGCCACGCGTGAATGCATCAAAGCGCACTTCTCCGCACATGGCTTTCCTGAGAGTGCGCTCAAGCGCAATATCCCGTGCTATACCAGTGCCTGTCACTCACAACCTCTTGCCAATCGAGAATTTATAATACAAAATACAATTCAGTGACAAGCTTATACGCGCTTTTTCTTTCAAGGAGGACATCATGTCCCAATCCGGTCGTCATTTCCTGCAACTCCCCGGTCCAACCAATACGCCTTTGGCAGTACTGGCCGCCATGGCAAAGCCGACCATCGATCATCGCGGCCCGGAGTTCCAGAAGCTGGGCAAGGCCGTTCTGGCCGGCATCAAGCCGATCTTCAAGACGAAGAATCCGGTCATCATCTATCCGGCCACCGGCACCGGTGCATGGGAAGCAGCACTCGTCAACACACTTTCACCCGGCGACAAGGTGCTGATGTTCCGCACTGGCTGGTTTGCAACGCTGTGGCACAAGATGGCGACCAAACTCGGCCTTGATGCGCAGATCATCGACAGCGACTGGCGCGCGGGTGCCGATGCGGCCTTGATCGAGGAACAACTCAGTGCCGACAAGGGCCATACGATCAAGGCCGTCTGCGTCGTGCATAATGAAACCTCGACGGGTTGCACCACCAATATCCCGGCTGTTCGCAGGGCCATGGACCGGGCGAAGCATCCTGCATTGCTGCTGGTCGATACCATCTCCTCGCTGGGCTCCATGGACTATCGCCATGACGAATGGGGCGTCGACGTCACGGTTTCGGGTTCGCAAAAGGGCATGATGTTGCCGCCTGGCCTTTCCTTCAATGCGGTCTCTGACAAGGCGCTGAAAGCGTCAAAGAGCAACAGGTTTACCCGCTCCTTCTGGGACTGGGAGGAAATGATCGCGATCAACGCCAATGGTTTCTTTCCCTACACGCCCTCCACCAATGTGTTGCAAGGTCTGCAAGTGGCCCTCGACATGCTGAACGAGGAAGGCCTTGATAATGTTTTTGCACGCCATGACCGCGCCGCTGAAGCCACGCGCCGCGCCGTCAGGCACTGGGGTTTCGAGACAGTCTGCAACAAGTCCTCGGATTACTCCAGCGCGCTGACGGCGGTCTTCCTGCCGGCGGGCCATTCGGCGGACAGTCTGCGCAAGACGATCCTCGAAAACTCCAACATGTCGCTCGGCAACGGCCTCGGGATGCTGGCCGACAAGGTTTTCCGCATCGGTCACCTCGGTGATTTTCACGACCTGATGGTGACGGGAACACTTTCGGGCGTAGAGATGGGGTTAGTATCGGCAGGCATTCCGCATCGCGCTGGCGGCGTGCAGGCCGCGATGCAGTATCTGCAAGGCAACAAGGGAGCGATGGCGGCGGCGGCGGAGTAAAGCCAACCGTCTCACGCTTCCATCAACGCCTGAACGTGGCGGGATGCACTGTCCGCGAGACCTATGAGATCATAGCCGCCTTCCAAGACCGAGACCAACCGGCCCTGGCAGCTCTTGGCGGCAATGCTCATCAGCTCGGTGGTAGCCCAGGCAAAATCTGCCTCCGTGAGAGCCAGATTGGCCAACGGGTCACGGTGATGGGCGTCAAATCCTGCGGAAATGATGATCAAATCAGGCTGATGGGCGCGCACTCGCGGCAAGATCACAGTGTTCATCGCCGCGCGGAAAGCTTCGCCACCATCACCGGCCCTGAGCGGCGCGTTAACGATGGTGTTGTGCTCACCCACTTCTGATTTTGCGCCTGTGCCGGGATAAAGCGGCATCTGATGCGTTGAAGCATAAAGCACGCTGGCATCGGACCAGAAGATATCCTGGGTGCCGTTGCCGTGGTGCACATCCCAGTCGATGATCGCCACACGCTCGGCGCCATGCATCTGCTGTGCATGGCGTGCCGCAACGGCGACTGTGTTGAAGAAGCAGAAACCCATTGCCTTGTT
Organism: Hyphomicrobiales bacterium; assembly: GCA_031401875.1. GTDB lineage: Bacteria > Pseudomonadota > Alphaproteobacteria > Rhizobiales > Beijerinckiaceae > JADCCX01. The sequence continues at coordinate 6,657 of JANNRX010000206.1, forward strand.
CTGTTCGGCGTGATGTCCGGGAGGGCGCGATGCCAGAAATGCATTCTGTGCCTGCCTGGCGAAAACCGCATCCACGGCCCGGATGACGCCGCCAAGCGCTCGCAAGTTCGCCTCGCCTGTACCTGCCGAAAACAGAGTATCGGAATCAATGCCGATAAAACCATCCGGATCAGGCTTCAGTGCGCCGATCATCTCGACATAGCGCGGATCATGGACCAGAGCGGCGGAAGAGAGATCGCCGCGTGGGCAATCCTCACGCAGAAGCCCGGCAAAAGCCGGGGCCCTGAACGCACCGGCGAGCGCCCGCATGCGATCCGGGCGCTCGGGATGACCTTCAGGCACCGCATGCAGAATGAAAGCGTCGTGGCTCAATAACAATGTTGTCATATGTGATCCCTGGGGGTTTTTTATGCAGATTACCACGCCAAATTCATTATTGCGCCGCAATGTAGAAGCGGCGTGTGACTTTTTTGCTCTCGCATTTATGGCAGAAAGTTGGTATTTACCTTTCAGTCATTATGATCATATACGGATTTTTCATGAGCAAATTTCTCAATCTTGGTGCCATCCTCATTGCCGTGATGCTGTCCGGCTGTCAGACCGCCACATTCCCTGATCCTGCACTTTCGGCAAAAGATGTCGATTTGCTGGCGTTGACACCGAAATTTGATCGCAATCAGGATCCGTTCCGCCTGCGTCAACGGATGAAAGACAATACCGGGAAAGAGCCTGGTACCATTCTCATCGACTCAGATGCCAAATTCCTCTACCTTGTAGAGCAGGGCGGTACCATGCTGCGCTACGAGATATCGGTTGGTGCCTCGGAATTCACATGGCGCGGTGATGCCTCTGTTCTGCGCAAGGCTGAATGGCCGCAGTGGGCTCCCATGGAAGAAGCCCGCAAGCTGAATCCAGCCCTGCCGAAGGTAGTTCCAGGCGGTCCTGAAAATCCTCTCGGTGCCCGTGCACTTTATTTGCATGATGCAGAGGGCAAGGACACCTTCATCCGCATCCATGGTACGAACGAGCCGGAGCAGATCGGTCGCAACGTCTCACTCGGCTGCATCCGCATGCACAATGTTGATGTCATCGATCTGGCCGAGCGCACCAAGCTTGGTGCCAAGGTTATCGTGCGCTGAATTCCTTCGAACGGGCATATGTCCGTTCTGTTTTGTCTTTGAAGGTTTGAAATGCTTCGCCTCCGTCCTCCTCATGGGCCGGAGGCGATTTTTGTTTCAGACAATTTCACGCGGGCTGCGGCACTTCCTCAAACCGTGTCGCGATGCCTTGCGCGGCCGTCGTCAGTTCGCCGTCCCACATCACGCGATGGCCCCGCACGATCGTGCCGACCGGCCAGCCCTGAACCTTCACGCCATCATAAGGCGTCCAGCCACATTTTGAGGCGATCCAGTCATTCCTGATGGTCTGTTTGCGCTTCATGTCGACAATCGTGAAGTCTGCATCATAGCCCACAGCCACACGACCTTTGCCGGCGATGCCGAACAGCCGCTTTGGTCCGGCGCTGGTCAGATCGACAAAGCGCTCCAGCGTCAATCGCCCGGCATTGACATGGTCAAGCATGATTGGAACCAGTGTCTGCACACCGGTCATGCCGGAATGCGTGGCGGGATAGACGTGTTCTTTCTCCTCCCGCGTGTGGGGAGCATGATCGGACCCGAGGCAATCGGCTATGCCTTGCACCACACCCGACCAGATGCCCTGCCGATGCGTCTCGTCGCGCACTGGAGGGTTCATCTGGGCATAGGCACCCAGTCGCTGATAGCAATCAGGCGACACCAGCGTCAGATGATGCGGCGTGACCTCACAGGTCGCAATATCCTTGTGGTGCGCAAGCAATGCAATCTCGTCGGCGGTCGAGATATGCAGCACATGGATGCGCGCGCCAGTTTCCCGCGCAATCGCCAGCAGACGCTTCGTGCAGCGCAGCGCTGTCTCCGCATCGCGCCAGACCGGATGCGACGAAGCATCGCCCGCCACACGCAGATGCATTCTTTCACGCAGGCGGGCCTCATCCTCGGAATGGAAGGCCGAACGACGGCGGGTTCGCTTGAGTATGTCGCGAACGCCTGCGTCATCCTCGACGAGCAATGACCCGGTGGATGACCCCATGAACACCTTGATGCCGGGGGTTCCAGGCAGACGTTCAAGCTCCGCCACATCCCTTGCATTCTCATGGGTGCCCCCGACCCAGAAGGCAAAATCACAATGCATCCGGTGATGGGCAAGCTTCACCTTGCCCGCAAGTGCTTCCTGGGAGGTCGTCAGCGGATTGGTGTTGGGCATCTCGAACACCGCTGTGACTCCGCCCATGACAGCGGCGCGCGAGCCGGATTCGAGATCCTCCTTGTGGGTCAGGCCCGGCTCACGAAAATGCACCTGACTGTCAATGACGCCGGGAAGGATGTGGAGCCCCGTGCAATCGATGATTTCCCCGGCGCTGGCTTGCGTCAGAGAACCGATGGCGACAATACGTCCCTCGCGCACTCCGATGTCACGCGGGCCAATGCCATCGTGATTGACGAGGATGCCTCCCTTGAAAATCGTCTCGAAGTGGGTGCTCATGGATTGTCCCGGCTTGTGGCGGCGTTCACTTCGCCTTACGTATCCCATCTGTTGATCTCAAGCGAAGAAAACCATCGGACATGGCAGAAGCATTGAAAGCTGTGGGCTTGCCCAATCGCGGCATCGTCAGGGTGCATGGCGAGGATGCGCGCGTGTTTCTGGATACGCTGGTAACCAACAGCATGGCAGGCGTCACAGCCGATACGGCGATTTATGCAGCCCTGCTAACCCCGCAAGGCAAGATCATCACGGATTTTTTCATCATCGAAGCTGCTGCCGATATGGGGGGTGGCTTCTATTGCGATCTGCCGCTGCTGGCTGTGGCGGAGTTCATCAAGCGCCTCACGCTCTACAAGTTGCGCGCGAAAGTCACGATCGAGGACTTCTCTGAGGAGCTTGGCGTCGTCGCGCTCTGGGGGGCTAATCCCAAAGCCGACGAGACAGAACTTGCCTTCAGCGATCCACGGCTGCCAGCCATGGGGTTGCGCGTTATTGCCAGCAAGAGCCTCAATGCTGCGGTTCTCGAAGCGTTTGACGCGAAACCGGTGGCGCTGCCGGAATACCATTGGCATCGCACCCGGCTTGGCATCGGTGAAGCCGTGTTCGACTTCACCCTTGGCGATGCCTTTCCCCATGACATCAACATGGACCAGCTCAACGGTGTGGATTTTAGAAAAGGCTGCTATGTTGGCCAGGAAATTGTCTCGCGCATGCAGAACCGTGGCACAGCGCGCACCCGGCTGGTGCAGATACGTTACCCCGACAGCATGGGCGTGGACGAAGGAACCCCCCTCATGGCGGGTGACAATAAGCTGGGCACAGCATGCTCCCCCGCAAGAGGCCTCAGCCTTGCCATGCTGCGCCTTGACCGGGCAGCCGATGCGGTGGCCGCTGGCGTCACAATAACGGCGGATGGGCTTGAGGTGACGGCGCTGAAACCGCAATGGTGGACAGCGGCATGGCCGATTGCCACAGCGCCGATATCAGCCTGATAGCAGGAACGCCTTATGGACACCCCACAAAGCCTGATTGAGCATCCCGATGGCAAGACGCGCTGCTGGTGGCCCGGCGTCGACCCACTCTACGTCGCCTATCACGATACGGACTGGGGGGTGCCCGAGGCAGATGACCGGGCTCTTTTCGAGAAGCTTGTGCTGGACGGCTTTCAGGCCGGGCTCTCCTGGATCACCATTTTGCGAAAGCGCGAGAATTTTAGGCAGGCTTTCGATGGCTTTGATGCCGAGAAAATGGTGCGCTACGGACCGGAGAAGCGCGCTGCGCTGATGCAAGACGCTGGCATCGTGAGAAACCGCGCCAAGATTGAAGGCATTGTGCCTTCCGCGCGTGTTTTTCTCGACATCCAGGAGAAGGAAGGCTTCGCCAATTACCTCTGGAAATTCGTGGATGGCAAACCGTTGCAGCACACTCTGCGCACACGTGCTGACGTGCAGGCTGAGACCGCGATAAGTCGGGCCATCTCCAAAGACCTCAAAGCCCGTGGCTTTACTTTCTGCGGACCCACCATCGTCTATGCTTTCATGCAGGCCTGCGGCCTGGTGAATGACCATCTCGTCGGGTGTTATCGCCATCAGGAAGTGGCGGCGTTGGGCAAGACTTTCACTCTGCACTGATGTCCAGGAAGCCCCCCCCTCCCCGCGCCTGGCAAAGGATGCTCTCCGGGCGGCGACTGGATCTGCTGGATCCATCTCCCTTTGACATCGAGATCGAGGATATCGCCCATGGTCTCGCACGCGTAGCCCGCTGGAATGGCCAGACGCATGGGCCTTATCCTTTCTCGGTGGCACAGCATTCCCTGCTGGTGGAAGCCATCGCTCAACACAGCTTGCTGGAATTGCCGCCCAGGACAGCGCTTGCCGTGCTGCTGCATGATGCAGCTGAATATGTGATCGGCGATATCATCTCGCCTTTCAAGGCCGTGCTTGGCGATGCTTACAAAGGCGTTGAGGCCCGTATTCTTGCCGCTGTGATGCTGCGCTTTGGCCTTCCGGCGGAACTGAAAGGGTCAGTCCGGACGCTGACCAAGGACGCCGACAGCATCGCCGCATATTACGAGGCGACGCTGCTCGCAGGCTTTGCCGCCGATGAGGCCGAGCGCTTCTTTGGCAAGCCCTGTGCGCTTCCCGTGCCTATCCGTGCCTTGCTGGAGCCATGGACAACACAAGAAGCCGAGAGGGCTTTCTCATCCCGCTTCCAGCAGCTATCCTCAGCCAGTCTGTCATCCTAGGCCGTGGACTCATAAACAGAGGGCATTTTGACGCGAGGGAATTTGGAGATCAGCTTTCTTCGTGCGATCCGAAGCAAACCGTCCGGTTTGGGAGGAGCGGACGGAGAAAGCTGGCCCGAATTCGCCGCGCCTGCGGTGGGTTTGAGAGGCCAAACTGCCTCGAAACCTTCTCTAGCCCTGACGGACGTCAGGGCGGCGAGACGCTTCCGGTCATTTTGGGCTCTCAAGCCCATCAAAACACCCTCCGTTTATGAGTTCACGGCCTAACAGGAACCCGATCATGCCCCATCTCGAAATCTGCTCGCTGGCACGTTTGAAGAAAACCGTCGAAACCAGCAATGCCAGTCATCTGCTTACACTGATCAATGCCCAGACGCCCGTGCAGAGACCTGCCTCGATTCACGAGAGCAATCATCTCTATCTCGCCATGAGCGACATTCTTGAGCCACTCGATGGCCATATCCTGCCCGGTGAATCGCATCTGCGACAGTTGCTGAGCTTCGTGCGCGGCTGGGACCGGGCGAATCCGATGGTGATCCACTGCTATGCTGGTGTCAGCCGTTCGACGGCCGCTGCGTTCATTACGGCCTGCGCGCTCAATCCGGATCGCAAGGAAAGCGACGTTGCAGCGCTGATTCGCACCCGCTCGCCAACGGCAACACCCAATCTGCGCCTTGTGGCGGAAGCCGATGATCTTCTGGGACGCGCAGGAGCCTTGCTGCATGCGGCAAAGGCCATGGGGCGAGGCCAGGATTGCTTTGAAGGCGTTCCGTTTCGGATTGAATTATGATTCAATCTGTTCAATTTTAATACAAATTATCTTTTACCGTATTTATTATGTATCAAATAAAGAATAAATGTACCGAATAATAACATTTAATAAAATTTACTTTATTTTTACTATCACATTGATGTGCAAGACAATTTATCTATGCTTTCTCATGAAATTTGGATCAGTAATTATCTGATCGTTACATGAGGATAAGTGGATGAACCGTATTGTGATGATAACAGTGGCTGCAAGCGCGCTTCTTGCCAGCGTTACCTTGGCCCAGGCCGGTGGCCGCGGTTGCGAGACCTGCTACGAAAAAGTTGTCACCCCGCCT
>JANNRX010000207.1:0-7647 GCA_031401875.1 Hyphomicrobiales bacterium
CGAGGTCGACAGCGCCATCACCGTGCATAATGCCTCCACGCAATTTGCCGATGGCGGAGAGTTCGGCTTTGGCGCAGAAATCGGCATCGCTACGGGCCGTATGCATGCGCGCGGACCAGTGGGCGTCGATCAGCTCTGCACGTTCAAATACCGCATCCGCGGTGACGGCCAGACCAGGCCCTGATCAGCGTTCCATGGCTGTTGCCCGCCTCCCCCGCTTTGCACCAGGAATGACCATCGGCCTCTTCGGCGGTTCCTTCAATCCGCCCCATGCAGGCCATCGGCTTGTCACGCTGACTGCCCTGCGTCGGCTGGGCCTCTCGCGTGTCTGGTGGATTGTGACGCCGGGCAATCCCCTGAAAGACACCAAGGCTCTGCCACCACAGGCCGCACGCATGGCTGCCTCCCGCAGACTGATGCCAGAACCGATGATCGATATCACCGGCTTTGAATCCGAAATCGGTACGCGCTACACCCTCGACACCCTGCGCTATCTGAAGCGCCGCTGCCGCAATGTTCGTTTCATCTGGATCATGGGAGCGGATAATCTGGCGCAGTTTCACCTCTGGCAGGGCTGGCGCGAGATTGCCCGGCTGATGCCGATCGCAATCATTGACCGACCAGGGGCCACATTACGAGCGATGGCGAGCCCTGCGGCGAAAGTTCTTGCATCGCGGCGACATTCCGAGAGCACGGCCCATCGGCTGCCAAGGCTGACTCCACCTGCCTGGATATTCCTGCATGGCCCGCGCTCAAGCCAATCATCAACCGCGCTGCGTGGTGACGCTTCTTGAGCCAACCTTAAAGCCAGGACCGCAAAGCCGATTCCCAGCTTGCAAGATATTCTCTACGCCGCCTGCTTTTGCAGCGCGTTGATACTCGCATTGTCCGAATGTCGTTCAAGCTTGCCTGCGAGCATCAATGAATCCTCTTTGAGGATTTCAGAATAACGGGACACTTCTTTGGCGACGCTTGCCGTTTCCTCAAACCGTCGCGATGCCTGTTCAAAATAGACCGCTGCAGAACGGATGCTCCGGGCACTGTCCTCGCTGACTGTAACAATGGATTTGAGACCGGTCCCTTGCTGCGCTATGGCGGAAGCCATGCTGGAGGCGCGCGCATTGACTTCATCCAAGGCCGCTCGGACAACTTCTGCTGAAGCGATCATGGCTTCGGAGGCCATCCGCATGCCCGTTGCATCATTGGCTATTCTATCGACAGCTTCTGCAACTGTTCCTGCAAGGTCCTTCACCTCTGCGGCAACCACTGCGAAGCCTTGCCCGGCTTTGCCAGCACGAGCGGATTCAATCGTGGCATTTAAAGCCAGAAGCTTTGTGCGCGCTGCAATGGCACGAATCAGATCGACGACAGATTCGACGGTTTTGATTTTTGAGGACATGGCCTCCACGGCCGATACACTGCCATCCGCTGCTTGCCGCGCCTGTTTGGCGGCATGCGAAGTGGCTTGCAGGTTCTGCGTGATCTCTCCGCCAGCCTGGTCAATTTCTTCGACGGCCAAAGCGATAGCGTCTGCACTGGAACGGGCGACATGCATGGATTGATTGGCCTTGTTCACGCCTTGCTGTGTTTCATCCACATTGATAAGCAATTCCATGGCCAGACCATCGAGGCCGGCGACAGAGCGATCCAGATCGTGCAGCGCGTTCTCGACGGCAAGCTCCACGGTATACACCTGCCCGGATACGGCATCGGCGTGGGCTTGAATATGAATGGCGTCTGATGCTTGCCTGGCAATATGTTCCTCCCGTTCGAGAGCCGCCAATCGGAAGCGTTCAGCCGCCTTGGCCAGTATACCAATCTCTCCCTGGATATCCGTGTTCATTGAATGCGGTCTGAGATCACCCGAGGCGACAGCCACAATGGACGCTGTGATTCTCGTGAGAGGGAAAACAACCGAGCGAGACAGGCTGATGATCAAAACGGCTCCAAGCAGAATGGTCATCGCAAGAATGATCAACGTCGTTCGCTGTATGTCGTCGAATGTCTGTGTGAGCGCTCTTTTGGCAGCAATTTGCTGGCTGTCGAATTCACCATAAATGTTGCTGACCTCATCGGCGAGCTTCTGATAAACCTGATCACGTTCACTGCGGATGAGCTGCAGCCGCAGCTGAGACGCAACACGCAGATTCACAAGCTGATAGAAGCGTGAACGTGCTTGTTCGAGCTGTTTGAATTCGGTTCGAAAACTGCGCGATAAAGGCCCAAGCGTCTTGATGACACTATCAATTTCATCGGCATAGGCAGATATCAATCTCTGTAACTCTTCCGGTTTTTGGTCATTCTGCCGTAAAAACCGCTCCATTCTGCGTAAAAGCTCCGCAGAAACATCCGTTAGTCTCTGCAAAGCTCCACCCGTGAGTGGCTCTGACAAGCGTGATTGCAGCTTGATGACAGCATCGTTGAATGCTGAAAGCTCATCACCCTCATCCTTCAGGTTCAGCTGGGCGGCCAAAGCATTTTTTGAAAGTTCCAGCAATGCAGCATGGGCCTCCTCGATACGGGTGAAGCGCTCATTGGAACCTGCATGTGTCAGCGTCTTTACGAATATCTGATGTCTGGACCCAAGACCCTTCACCTCTGCACTGAAAAGCCTTCCAGAATCGAGCGTGTCATTGCGTCCTATCGCTTCAACGGCAACCATAAATTTCTCAACCTGGAGGAGATAATCAGATGAAGCACGCGCAAACGGGATTTGCCGTTCAACGGTTTCATTGATGCGTTCAAGATTTGCCGTGCTCCAGTTCCCAACCATTGCCATGAAAATAACAATCAAGATCGGAGAAATCACTCCAAACATGATTTTTTGACGTAAATTTAGATGAAACATCGACGCCTCAGATTTTGTAATTGTAATAAACTTAATAAAAAATTGTAAATAAATGATAAAAAATACTATTATTAGCCGGCGTACTATTTATATTAAAATTGCAAAACTGATCATTAAAGTGAAATTTTTATAACCGCGAGCCAGGCGTTGTTATTATGTCATTCTTTCTTGCCGCAGTGGGCAAAATCATTATCGCCGAGACCGTGCCAAAGTTGTAGGATCGTGCATCCTTGTGGCCTTGAAAGCATATGCCAATGTCCAAAACTCCCTTGCTCGACCGGGTGCATCTTCCTGCGGATATCCGCGACTTTTCCATCGAACAGCTCAAGCAGCTTGCGGATGAACTGCGTCAGGAGACGATAAGCGCTGTATCGGTCACCGGCGGCCATCTGGGGGCTGGCCTGGGTGTAGTGGAACTGACCGTCGCGTTGCACCATGTCTTTGACACGCCAAAGGACAAGCTCGTCTGGGATGTGGGCCATCAATGCTATCCTCACAAGATCCTCACGGGCCGTCGCAATCACATCCGTACCCTGCGCCAGCCCGGCGGGCTTTCCGGCTTCACCAAACGGACAGAGAGCGAGTATGATCCGTTCGGCGCTGCCCATGCCTCGACATCAATCTCGGCTGCCTGCGGCTTTGCGGCGGCGCGAGATTTGAACCACGAGGCCTTCAATGTTGTTGCCGTGATCGGCGATGGTTCACTGTCCGGTGGCATGGCTTATGAGGCGATGAACAACGCAGGCGCGGCTGACCGCCGTCTGATTGTCATTCTCAACGATAACGAGATGTCGATTTCACCGCCTGTCGGTGCTTTCTCGGCCTATCTCAGCCGCCTGTTCACCAGCCAGACCTTCATGTCCATGCGCGATGTGGGCAAGAGGCTGAGCAAGAAATTCGGAAAAACCATCGATACTGCCGTAACCCGTGCAGTCGAGCATACCCGTGGCTATATCACCAATGGCACCCTGTTCGAGGAACTCGGCTTTTATCACCTCGGCCCCATTGACGGTCATAACCTCGAGCATCTGATTCCCATTCTGCGGAATGTGAAGGAGATGAAGGATGGTCCCGTGCTGATCCACGTGATCACGCAGAAGGGCAAGGGCTACGCACCTGCCGAAGCCGCGCCGGATTATTATCACGGCGTCGCGCGCTTCAATGTGGAAACGGGTGTTCAGGTCAAGCCCACGGCCAATGCGCCGTCCTATACCAAGATTTTCGCCAACAGCCTGATCAAACAAGGCCGCAAGGATGTGGCAATCGTTGGTGTCACAGCGGCCATGGACACCGGAACCGGGCTCGATCTGTTTGCGAAGGAATTTCCCGAGCGCATGTTTGATGTCGGCATCGCCGAACAGCATGCGGTCACTTTTGCCGCCGGCATGGCCGCCCATGGTCTGAAGCCTTTCGTGGCGATTTATTCGACCTTCCTGCAGCGTGGCTATGACCAGATCATCCATGATGTGGCACTCCAGAAGCTGCCGGTGCGGTTTGCACTGGACCGGGCAGGCCATGTGGGTGCTGACGGACCGACCCATTGCGGCGCGTTTGACATCGCCTATCTTTGCTGCATTCCCAACATGGTAGTGATGGCACCAGCGGATGAAGCGGAACTGGTCCACATGGTGGCAACTGCTGCCGCCTATGACGAGGGGCCTATCGCCTTCCGATTTCCGCGCGGTGATGGCATCGGCGTCGAAATTCCCGAAGCGGGAGAGGTTCTGGAAATCGGCAAGGGCCGCATTGTCCGGCAGGGCGGCAATATCGCGCTGCTTTCCTATGGAACGCGCCTGCAGGAATGCCTGCGCGCGGCCGATGAGCTTGATTCGCGTGGTTTTTCGACCACCGTGGCCGATGCACGCTTCGCCAAGCCGCTTGATCTTGCACTGCTCCGACAGTTGGCCAAGGACCATGCCGTTCTGATCACGGTGGAAGAAGGCTCATCCGGCGGCTTCGGAGCGCAGGTCCTGCATGCGCTTGCCGCCATGGGCCTGATCGATAATGGCCTCAAGGTAAGGACCCTGACATTGCCAGACTGGTTTCAGGACCATGGCAATGTCGAGGTGCTCTACCGCGAGGCGGGACTGGACGCTGACGGCATTGTCTCGACGGTGGTCGGCATTCCCGGCATTGCAGCGATCAAGTCGAAGGTTGCGAAGGGCTGAATATTCAGCCCGCCTTGGCGGGCAGATTCACGCCGTTCTCAGCAAGATGGCTCTGCAATTCGCCGGACTGGAACATTTCACGCACGATATCGCATCCGCCGACAAATTCACCCTTCACATAGAGTTGGGGAATGGTCGGCCAGTTGGTGAAGCTTTTGATGCCATCACGCAATTCGGCATTCTCCAGCACGTTGTGGCCCTTGTAGGGAACGCCCAGATGATCGAGCATCTGCACGACCTGTCCGGAGAAGCCGCACATCGGAAACTGCGGAGTGCCCTTCATGAAGAGCACGACGTCATTGGACTTCAGTTCGTTCGCAATCCAGGTGTTGATGTCGGTCATTGGTCTTTGTCCTTTTCGAAGATGGGCTTTCCGAACGCATCCATCATGACGTCCAGTTTTCTTTCCACCCGTGCGGTGCTTTCAATCAGAGACTCCAGCTTGCGTCGAAAAAATTCGTCGTTTTCAGCTGAAGTGATCGAACGGTTTTCCAAAAGAATAACGTCCGATTTGAGTTCACGGATATTCCTGTCAACCTCAATTTTCATTTCGCCCAGATCGCGAGCCAAGCGTCCGGTCATCTCGGTCTGACGTTTGAGCAGGTCGAGGAACAGATCTTGATTCCTGCGCAACTCACGCAGGTGCCGCACAGTCACACTGTCGATAGTATCATCGGATAGTGCGTCATCCATGCTCATGACACGATCCTACACCTCTGGAGCACTTGTCGTCAAAGCCAGCGCATGCAGCACTCCGCCCATATTGCCCTTGAGGGCGGCATAAACCATCTGATGCTGGCGTACCTTTGGTAATCCCTTGAAGGCAGGTGCGATGACGGTGGCGGCGTAATGATCGCCATCTCCCGCAAGATCCTTGATCTCGACATGGGCACCGGGAATGCCTTCCTTGATCATGCGCTCGATATCGGCGGCTGCCATCGGCATCGTGTCTTGTCCTTACGCCATGAATTGCGGCAGCCAGCCCTCATGGGCCGTGCTTAACTCATTCAATGATATGGGAACTTCGCCAGGCAACGTCAACTCCTGACCTGCGGTTACGCCAAGGAACATGACAGGTATCCGGGCTTTACGGGCTTCCGCCACAATCCTTGCCGCTTCCGCATCGCTGGCCGTGATGACGTAACGCGCCTGATCTTCCCCGAACAGGAAGGCATGGGCGAGAATGTCCTTCGGCAATTTCTGCAACATGCAGCCAATCTTGCCTGCCATGGCCATCTCGGCCAAAGTCACGGCCAGCCCGCCATCCGAACAATCATGCACCGCACTGACGCGGCCCTTGTGGATGAGGCCGCGCACAAAATCGCCGTTGGCTTTCTCCGCCGCGAGATCGACGGGCGGCGGCGCGCCTTCTTCCCGTCCTGCGAGGATTTCCAAATAGGCCGAGGCGCCGAGCCAGCCGTCCGTCCTGCCGATCAGCAGCACCTGCTCGCCCTCGCGCTTGAAGCCGATGGTCATGTGATTTTCGACATCATGGAGCAAGCCGACACCACCGATGGAAGGCGTTGGCAGGATCGCCTTGCCGTTGGTCTCGTTATAGAGCGAGACATTGCCGGAAACGACGGGATAATCCAGGGCCTTGCAGGCCTCGCCGATGCCGCGGATCGCCATCACAAGCTGGCCCATGATCTCGGGTCGCTCGGGATTACCGAAATTGAGATTGTCCGTAATGGCGATAGGCAGGCCGCCCGATGCCGTGATGTTACGGTATGTCTCCGCCACGGCCTGCTTGCCGCCCTCGAACGGATCGGCCTCCACGTAGCGGGGCGTCACGTCGCAGGTTAGCGCCAGGCCCTTGGGGCCGTCGTTGATCCGCACTACAGCCGCATCGCCGCCGGGGCGTTGCAGGGTATTGCCGCCGATGATGGAATCATACTGCTCCCAGACCCAGCGTTTGGAGCAGAAATCCGGACTTCCGATCAATGCCAGCAGTGCCGCCCGGTGATCCATGGGCGGAGTCACATCCACGGCTTTCAGCACCGGGCGTGGCACTGGTCTGGTCCAGGGCCGGTCATATTCCGGGGCCTGATCGCCCAGTTCCTTGATTGGCAGATCGGCTTTCACCACGCCGCCGTGCTTGATGACGAAGCGCAAGGTATCAGTCGTCTTGCCGACGACGGCGAAATCGAGCCCCCATTTGGTGAAAATAGCGCGGGCTTCCGCCTCTTTCTCCGGCTTCAATACCATGAGCATGCGCTCCTGGCTTTCCGAGAGCATCATCTCATAGGCGCTCATGCCCTCTTCGCGGCAGGGCAGCAGATCAAGATCCATCTCGACGCCGAGATCGCCCTTGGCACCCATTTCCACCGCCGAGCAGGTGAGACCGGCAGCCCCCATATCCTGGATGGCCACAACACAGCCCTTGGCCATGATTTCGAGGCAGGCTTCCAGCAGCAGTTTTTCCGCAAAGGGATCGCCGACCTGCACCGTGGGACGTTTTTCCTCCGAAGCATCATCGAACTCGGCTGATGCCATGGTTGCGCCATGGATGCCGTCGCGGCCAGTCTTGGACCCGAGATAGACGATGGGCAGGCCGACACCGGTCGCCTGACTGGTAAAGATGCCATCGCGCCTGGCGAGACCGACCGCCATGGCATTCACCAGGCAATTGCC
>JANNRX010000208.1:0-30697 GCA_031401875.1 Hyphomicrobiales bacterium
CGATTGCGGCGCGTCATTGTCCAGCGCTGGCCGGGTTCGTGAAAGGCCCAGGCATGGGCCGTGGTATCCGCAAGACGCACCAGAAGCTTCAGTGCCGCATCTCGCCAGGGAAATGTGCCAACAAGAAAGAGCGCGCCGATGAGGCGATGGCCTCTTTTCAAAGGCAGGATTACGCCATGCAACGGCAGCGGCTGGCCTTCTTCCGTTATGGCAAAAGGGCCGATCAGGGCTTGGGCCTCTTCTGGAATCTCTTCAATGATATCCAGTTTCGCTGCGACCATCTTTTCATAGGCCGTGACCGCTGGTGCGTGCCCGTCGAACCGTCCTGTATGCGATGTTGCGGCGAGACGAAGCTTGCCCAGCCTGCCTTGCGAAAAAATCAACACACGGCAACCCTGTCCCAGAAACACCGCTTCATTCGCCACCAGAACCTGCAATTCACTGACAGACGAGGTGGCGCGAATCTTTGTCTCCAGCTCAAGCAGCAGGTGCAAGGCTGGCGAGGGCAACGGCCTGGGTTCGGACACCTGCGCTGTCATCCGCGCCCCGCCCGCAAGGCGAATGACGGATGCTTGCTCCTGTGCTGGTTGCAGAGGCTGGATCATCTGCGCTCAACCTTGGGGAACGGCAAAACGTGCCGTGCCACTCATGCCAGGAAGAACGTGTCCGGTTGCACCCTTCAGGCGTGCAAAGACCTCAACGGTCTGACTGACGGGATCCACTGCCGCGCCAAGGCGGGTCACGGAAGCCACGGCCTTTGCACCCGTATCATCCAGCGTGAAATCCATCTGCATATCGGCCTTGAGCCAACGCAACCAGCTGGCGGGAACGATGAGGGCAACCTCCAGCTCGCCGTCATTGACAATACGCAGAAGCGGCTGATTGGCCTGTGGCAGCTCATGCATGTCCACCATGCGTTCGGCGACGCGACCGCCGAACGGCGCTTCAATCCTGCAATGACCGATGCGCAGCGCCAGGCTCTCCGCCTCGGCACTGGCCTTGGCGAGCCTCGCCTTCGAGATTTCAACCTCGTTGGCGCCGGCTGCACGGTGCTGGCGCAGGGTGAGATTGGTGCGGTGAACGGCTGTGAATTCCGCTTCGGACGCCCTGACTGCTCTCAGATCCGCCTCGAAGCGGGCGCAATCAAATTCAATCAGCACCGCGCCCTTGCTGAAACTGTCGCCAACACGCAGCGGGAGATGCTTCACCTTCGCAGAAAGATCTGCGGCTATCTTGACCTCATGCCAGGGGCGGATGACGCCACGTGCTGAAGGAACGGTAGAAGAATCGGTGGCGGGTCTGGCCAGGCCTTGCGCCTGAACAGGACCCGCCACCAGTGTGATCAGGGTGAGCGGCCCTGCCACTTGCAGCAGATACTTCTTGAGGTTGAAGCGCGGGAACATGGGGGGGGGAATCATGATCTGGCGGCTCCTCACGGGTGACTCTGCTGCAATTTCGACGGAAAAAGAGAAGGGAGTAGCGGCTAGCGGGCCGCCACCTGAAGCGGCCTGGGTGATCCACGCTCGAACCAGCTCGTCCTGATCTGGGCCGCGAGATCCTTCACGCTGCTTTCAGGAGAAACAAAGCTGGCATAGGGATCAACGCCGATCGCGGCATAAACACTGGCATAGGCATTCTGCCAGTTCGCATAGGCCAGATCCGACCGCACGGTCGCGATCAGCTGGTTCATCTGCTCGCGCAACACCGTCTGGTCACTGGTTTTGCCAGCAGCAGCTTCTGCCTTGACCTGCCCGAGCAACTGGCCCTGAACAGCTTCGTAGGAATTGGCAACGCCAAGTTCCTTGCCGGTGTGATGGAACCGGGCGCGGCTGACATAGACCTGGGTCATGATCGCCATGGTGCCCGCCAATGCCTTCTGATCGAGTACCTTGTCTTGCGACTGGATCACCTCGGATTTCTGCGGGTAGCGAATGATGTTGATCAGGTTCCAGCTGGCACGTGCACCCCAGCCGATCCAGCTCGCCTTGGTCAGAAACGAGTTCTGGTCAACATTGCCGCCAACAAAGGCCTGAATACCCGGAAGCAATTCCACAATGGCCACCTTGGCTTCCGTCTCATTGATCCGCTTCTGCAGGATCAGGTCGCGGATTTCGGCACGGTTGAGAAGCGCCGTGTTCACCATCTGCGCATTGCTGCCGGGAAGACCGAGGCTCTTTCTGTCACGCTTGGGCTGGACCAGATTGAAAGTCGTCCCCGGATCAACATTCATGAGAGACGCAAGCTGAAGCCGGGCATTGGCAAGCTCTGTTTCCATGCGGCGAATTTCACGCTGGAGATCGATCACTTCCCGTTCGAAGGTCAGCGCCGCAATGGGGGAGGTTTGGCCTGCGTTTCGCAAGGCTGCATTCGAACGCTGGACCTGGCCGATACGGCTCTCCATGCCGGGGATGCGACTGGCCAGTTTTTCGCTGGCGATGGCGCGCCAATAGGCAGTGCGCACATCCTCGATAATGCGATTGGCAACCTTGCGGCGATTTTCCTCTGCAATCAGCGCCCTGTCCGCCGCCTGGGTGGCCCGCAGATAGGACAGGCCAAAATCGAGAATATTGTAAGAGAGTGTCAGATCACCTGTCAGACTGTCGCGATCCTGAGACTGTGAGGCTTCCAGAGACTGCCGGCCCGTCAATATCGAACGCGATGAGGATGAAGAGATGGAATCGCGACTGGTGGCTGCGCCGTTGGCAACGAGGCGGGGCAAAAGGTCGAGACTTGAGAGCTTGCTTTCCTCAATCTTGAGCGTTTCTTCAAAAAGTGCAACTCTCACGTCCAGGTTGTATTTCAGGGCGCGCGCCATGGCTTCATGCATATCGATACTGCGACCGATGCGCTCCTGCCCCTCTGTCAGACGTCCGGTTTTGTCCGCTACAAAACTGCTGATCGCATCAGATGTCAGCGGTTCAGGCTTGATGATGCAAGCACTTAACCCGCTGAATATAAACAGAGAGACTCCTGTCATTAACAGTCGCTGGATTGGTTTTCTTGAGCCATAGCCAATGGCTTCTGGATGAATACATTTAGCCATAGTTTTCTGCTTCCCATACAAGTTTGCGAATCACGGTAATTTCATGTGAATCACATCGCTTTCTTAAATTCAACTATAGGTTGTATAAATTGACAAAAAGTAAACAAACTCGCCTACAATTTCTGAAACCCAAATAAATTGACGCACTTAAGGATTTTAATGCGGCCAAGGATTTGCCCTGATTGGATTCCGCGAGAATTGGCCGCAATCCGGTCGCGATCTTTCGACCGGCATTGCCGCAGCCCGGAACAGCATCCACCAGGGGCCAATGGTCGTTGACCAACCAGGTGCTTGGCCAACGCCTGTGGGACTATAGCCGGGCCATGACCAACAGCGCCTGAACCGACGGCGTGTTTTCCCAGCTTTGGCTTGCCGTACCCAGTCAGCGACCATTACAAGCGCAGGAATGACAAACGCAAAATTATGCACAGAATGAAAACATCCTTGCCAAAGCTATCCTTGCTGCTGTCGCTGGCTGGCCTGGTCATCCTTCTTTCTGTGCTCTCTCTGGGTGTTGGGCCGGTCAAGCTTTCACCCGCCGAAGTGATCGCCAGCCTCACCCGGCCTGCCGGCGATGCGGCGCGGGTGATCGTGCTGGAAATCCGCCTGCCACGCTTGCTGCTGGCGCTTGGCATTGGCGGAATTCTGGGATTGAGTGGTGCGGCGATGCAGGGGCTGCTGCGCAATCCGCTTGCAGCTCCATCCCTGTTCGGTGCCCCGCAGACCGCCGCCTTTGCAGCCGTCGCGACCATTTCGCTTGGCATCAATGATACGCTGTCATGGGGGCTGCCCGTCGCTGCCATTCTTGGCGCCTTCGCTTCTGTCTTTCTGCTGCTTGCTATCGCCGGGCATCGCGCCAGCCTGCTTTTGCTGATCCTGGCAGGCCTTGCCATCTCGGCACTTGCGGGTGCCGGTACAGCCCTTGCCATGAACCTTGCGCCCAATCCGTTTGCCGCACTCGAAATTGCCTTCTGGCTGCTGGGCTCGCTGGAGGATCGCAGCATGCGCCATGTCACCCTGGCTTTGCCATTCATCACTGTCGCTGCTGTCATTCTGATGAGTCAGCGCGGGGCCTTCCGGGCTCTGTCGCTTGGCGAGGAGGCGGCGCAATCCCTGGGCATCGCGGTTGATCGCCTGCGGCTTCTGATCATTCTGGGTGTAGCCCTTGGCGTGGGCGCATCGGTAGCTGTGGCTGGCACCATCAGTTTCATCGGCCTGGTTGCGCCGCATCTGATGCGCCCGCTGGTCAGGCATGATCCCGCGCGGCTGCTGCTGCCAAGCGCGCTTTGTGGTGCTGCCCTGCTCACCGCCGCTGATATTGCCGTGCGGATCATTCCCGCGACAACCGACATCAAGGTGGGTGTCCTGACTGCGATTATCGGCGTGCCGTTCTTCCTGTGGCTGATCATGCGGGAACGACGCTCTCTTGCCGGAGGCATGACATGACTGCGGCAGAAGTGCCCGCAAGACTGTCATTGAATACCGTCAGCGTGACGCTTGCGGGCTCCGCGATCGTGCGTTCTGTGACCGCGGACCTCAAACCTGCGCGTCTGGTGGCTCTGGTCGGGCCAAATGGTGCGGGAAAAACCACCCTGTTGCGCGCACTCGCGGGACTGCTGCCCATGACAGGGCAAACCGTACTCGACACGCACGATCTGGCGGGGATGAAGCCTGAGGCACGGGCACGCCGGATGAGTTATCTGCCGCAAGGGCATCAGGTGCATTGGCCGATGCGCGCCAGAGATGTCGTGGCGCTTGGACGGTATCCCCATGGTGGCCGTGACCCTTCGCGCCTGTCGGAGGAGGACAGCCGCATTGTCGCACTGGCCATGCAGCGGACGGAATGCCTCTCGCTCGCAGATCGCGACGTGCAGACGTTGTCGGGCGGTGAACGCGCCCGCGTCATGATGGCCCGCGTCTTTGCGGTGGAGGCTCCGGTTCTGCTGGCCGACGAGCCGACAGCCGCGCTTGATCCGCGCCATCAGCTTGCGATCATCGAGGCCCTGCTCGGGGAAGCAGAACGCGGAACGCTGGTGATTGCTGTCACCCATGATCTCGTGCTGGCTTCGCGCTTTGCCCATGAGGTGCTGGTAATGCATGAGGGCGCGCTTGCCGCATCAGGAGCGCCCGCAGCCGTGTTCACCCCCAGACTGCTAGCGGATGTCTACGGTGTCCAGGCCGCCACAATCAGCGTCGACGGTCAGCCCGTCATGCTGCCATGGTCGCGCACATGAGCGGCTTTCCCCGTAATTTCCTCCAGCGCGCTTCCAAACCGGACAAGATCACTCTTCGTGGCGGGAAGCCCGATGCGCAGAAGGGTCTCGTCCCAATCGAAGCAGCGGGTCCAGATGCGCCGGGCCGCAAGCTGGTCGTGAATCCTGCGCGCCCCGGGATGCGCAGCGAGGCGATAAAGACTGGTTCCGCCTTTCAGCGTGAGGCCAGCGCCCGCAAGGGTTGCATCAAGCGCGGCGGCTTCATCGGCCAGCTGGAGCCGCATGCGATGGGCCCAGTCCCGATCCAGCAGAGCTGTCGTTCCAAGACAAAGCGCGGGGCCTGCCACAGCCCAGGGTCCGAGCGCCTCCGCGACGCGACGGGCGATGACTTCGCCTGCCAGAAGAAAGCCCAGCCGCAACCCGGCAAGACCATAGAATTTGCCGAACGATCGCATGATGACCACAGGATAATCCCTGCAAAGCGCAGCAGCACTGACGTCTGGCATGGTATCGATGAAGGATTCATCCAGAATCACAGTGCCGCCGCGCCGTACAGCCTGCTCGGCAAAACCGCGCAAGAGCGCGTGATCAAAGACATGGCCATCCGGATTGTTCGGATTGACGATGACGAGATGGCGCGCCGCCGCAGGATAGGGATCATGCAGGCTGCTCTCGATCACCGTCGCGCCGGAACGTCTCCAGGCCAGAGCATGCTCGCTATAGGTCGGCGACACGATGGCGACAGAGGCCTTACCAAGAACGATGGGCAGCCACTGGATCAGGCTTTGCGTGCCGGGGGCCGCAACAACCTCGACACCAGCAGGAACAGTATAGGCGATACGTGCAGCCTTGATCAGGGCATCATGGGCGGCGCGGGTGGGAAGCGCCATCCAGACGTGCTCCGGCGTTTCGCGCAACGGATAGGCATGTGGATTGATACCCGTCGACAGATCAAGCCAGTCGGTATCATTGCCGCCATAGCGGGCCATTGCCGCTGTCAGATCGCCCCCATGCTTCATAGACCACGCGTGTTTCATCAGCGGTTCTTTGCACGGATCGGGTTTGTGGCGCTAGCCACGGCACAGGGTTTTGGCTTGATAGCCCCTGCGCGTGCCAATCAGCCGCGCCCACCCATCCGCATCATCTCGATCAACATGTGCACGGACCAGTTGCTGCTGGATTTGGCGGAACGCCACCAGATCATCGGCCTGAGCCCTTTCGTCAAGGATGCTGCACGTTCCTGGGCCGCCGCGAAAGCTGACGATCTGCCGGTGCTTTCCGGCACTGCGGAAGAAATCATGATGCTGCAACCAGACCGGGTACTGGCTGGTCGCTTTACCAAGCGCGCGACCCGCGACTTCATCCGGGCACGGGGCATTCCGCTCGATGAATTCGATGCAGTCCGCAGCATAGCCCAAAGCAAGGAGCAGATTCTGCGTGTTGCCGCTCTTGTGGGTGCGCCGGACAAGGGGCTTGCCCGCATTGGTGAACTCGATGCGGCATTGGTACGGTTGAAAACAGCGGCATCCGGTCGGCAGTTGCGTGTTCTGCCGCTGTCCAGACGCGGTTGGGTTTCCGGTCGTGAGAGCCTGATGAGTGAATTGCTCATCACGGCAGGCCTCATCAATGTTGCGGGTGAGGCGGGTTTTCGATCTGGCGGCTTCATGAGCCTTGAGGCAATCGTCACGCTGAAGCCGGATGCGGTGCTTGTCTCAAACGAAGATGCACGCGCGGAGGATCAGGGCCGGGCCATGCTGTTGCACCCCGCCATTCAGGCGCTGTTTCCGCCAGAGCGCCGTATTGTCATGCCGGAATCCCTCACGATCTGCGGAGGGCCGATGCTGGTGGAAGCCATGGATCGCCTCGTCGATCAGATCAGGAAACTGAAACCGCGCCATGCTGATTAGTCCTGATGCGCTGTTTGTGCTGGCGCTCGCGCTCGCCATAGATGCTGTCACCGGAGATCCTGACAGGATCTGGCGGCGCTATCCGCATCCCGTGGTGTGGTTTGGCAAGGCCATCACCTGGCTTGATCTGCGCTGCAACCGCGAGACGGCCGGGTTCATGGTCAGGCGAACTGCCGGTATCGTTTCGCTTCTGGGCGTAATCATGGTTTTTGCCGGCAGCGCCTGGCTGATGCAGCGCGCACTGGCGCTTCTGCCGCTGGGCTGGATGGTGGAAGCGCTGCTGGCCAGCGTACTGCTGGCGCAACGCAGCCTCCATGATCATGTCATCCGGGTTGCCCGCGCACTTGCAACAGATGGGCTGGAAGGAGGGCGAAAAGCTGTCTCCATGATCGTCGGACGCGATCCGCTCTCACTCGACAGCTCCGGTGTTGCCCGTGCCGCGATTGAATCAACAGCCGAGAACTTCTCCGACGGTGTGGTCGCGCCCGCCTTCTGGTTCGCTGTCGCCGGGTTGCCGGGGCTTGTCGCTTACAAGGTGGTCAATACCGCTGATTCCATGATTGGGCACAGGAACGAGCGTCACCATGCTTACGGCTGGGCGGCGGCGCGCCTTGATGATGGGATGAACCTGCTGCCCGCACGCCTCAGCGGCATTCTGCTGGCGTGCTGCGCGCCGCTGGTCTCTGGCTCTTCCCTCAAGAGCCTGTCGGTGATGGGGCGCGATGCGGGCCTGCACCGCTCTCCCAATGCCGGTTGGCCTGAAGCCGCGATGGCTGGCGCGCTTGGGCTGGCACTTGCGGGTCCCCGCCGTTACGGCGCAAGTATCGTCGATGACGCGTTTCTCAACGCAGAGGCTCGCCGCGACGCAAATGCCTCCGATATCATCAAAGCCTTGCGTGTGATGATCGGCGCTTGCGTGGCACTGTTCACGCTGGTTGTTACGCTTGGCCTCCTGAGCGCGAGCGGGCTATGGCGATGATGCCGTCAACATCGAGATGCTTCTCGCAATGGTCTGCCAGGGCGTTCAGCGTCGCCTCGATGCCTGCTTCATAAGCGAGTTGGCTGGTGTGGCCGAGTCCTGCGAGAAAAGCCGCACGGAAAGCATCAGAGGCAAACAGGCCGTGCACATAGGTGCCTTGCACATGGCCATCCGGGCTTGTTGCACCATCGCCAGTGCCTGCGATATCGAGCATGGGGCGCGCGCAATCAGCCCCTTCCGTGCGACCGAGATGGATCTCGTAGCCACTGACAGTTTCCCCGCTTGCATGATGGCGCGCACTGACAGGTGTCGTGATTTTATCCGCAGTCAGGATGGTTTCGATATCGAGCAGGCCAAGACCCGAGGTCGTGCCCGGCGGACCTTCCACGCCATCGGGATCGCTGATCGTGCGGCCTAGCATCTGGTAGCCCCCGCACAGACCAAGCACATGGCCGCCACGCCGGATATGCGCTGCCAGGTCAATATCCCAACCTTGAGCCCGCAGGAAAGCAAGATCGCCGATGGTGGATTTTGAACCGGGCAGGATAACCAGCCGCGCTTCCGCAGGCAGCGGCTTACCCGGCAGCACCAGCCGCAGATCGACGTTGGGCTCTTGCGCCAGCGGATCAAGATCATCAAAATTGGCAATGCGGGCAAGGATGGGAGCCGCGATCACGAGACGTCCAGCATGGGAGCAGCGTCGCTCCAGATCCAGCGCATCTTCCGCTGGCAGCTTGTGCGCATCCCTGAACCACGGCGCGACACCCAGAGACGGCCAGCCGGTGCGCTCTGCAATCTCGACCAGACCCTGATCAAACAATGCGACATCACCACGAAACTTGTTGATGAGAAAGGCCTTGATGATTGCCCGCTCGTCAGGCTCCAGCACGGCATGGGTGCCAACCACACTGGCAATCACCCCGCCACGATCGATATCACCAATCAGCACGACGGGTACTTCCGCAGCCAGGGCAAAGCCCATGTTGGCGATGTCTCCCAATCGCAGATTGATTTCCGCCGGACTACCAGCACCCTCGACCAGAATGATCTCGGCCCGGCGTTCAAGTCGCGTAAAACTGTCGAGTACGGCTGGCAGCAATGTGGCCTTGCGCTGGCTGTATTCGATGGCCTTCAGGGTTCCGAAGCGCTTGCCCTGCACGATCACCTGCGCACCTGTTTCCGATTCCGGCTTGAGCAGGACCGGGTTCATATGGACCGATGGACTGACGCCAGCGGCGCGTGCCTGCAAAGCCTGTGCCCGGCCGATCTCACCACCATCAGGCGTTGCGGCTGCATTGTTCGACATGTTCTGCGGCTTGAACGGAAGCACCTTCAATCCGCGCCGCTGCAGCGCCCGGCATAGACCTGCAACAAGGGTGGACTTTCCCACATTGGAGCCAGTCCCCATGAACATGATCGCGGGCGTGCGCATGGATCAGAACTCAATGCCCTTCTGCGCCTTGATACCGGCCCGGAACGGATGCTTTACAAGGGTCATCTCGGTGACAAGGTCTGCCAGCTCGATCAGCGCAGGCTTGGCGTTACGGCCCGTGATGATGACGTGCTTGTCCGCCGGTTTTTCCGTCTGTAGAAAACTGACGATCTCATCCACCGGCAGATAATCATAGCGCAGCACGATATTGAGTTCATCAAGCAGCACAAGACGATGTCGATCATCGCGGATCAATTCCTTGGCACGCTCCCATCCCGCGCGTGCTGCTGCGATATCACGCTCGCGGTCCTGCGTGTCCCAGGTGAAACCTTCGCCCATGATCTCGAACGTGCACATCTCGGGAAACCGCCGCAGCAGCAAGGCTTCGCCGGTCACCCAGTCTGGTGCTTTGGTGAATTGCACAACAGCCACGGGCATCTCGTGGGCGATATGGCGGAAGACCATGCCAAGGGCCGCCGAGGTCTTGCCTTTGCCCGATCCGGTGTGGACGATGATGAGGCCTTTCTGATCGCTCTTGGCCGCCAGCATCTTGTCCTTGGCTGCCTTGTGCTTTTTCATTTTATCGGCATGGCGGGCATTGATGGCTTCGGAACTCGTGTCCTCAGGCATTGGCAATTTCTCCCTTCGAAAAGTGAACCCGACGGATGATCCCGGAGCTTCTGTTGACCCCGGAGTTACTCGTGATCAACACCCCGTTCAGGGGCGTTTGAGAACAAGCGGCAGTCCGGCGGCAACCAGAATGACATGTCCGCAAAGTGCTGCAATCTTCTGATTCAGCCGCCCCTGCTCATCGCGGAAGCGACGTCCGAGTGGTGTCTCGGGAACGATGCCAAGGCCCACTTCGTTGGAGACAAGGACAACAGGCCCCCTCGTCGCAGCAAGGGCTGCCAGCAAGGCATCTCGTCCCGCTTCAACATCGCGTTCCGTCAGCATCAGGTTGGAAAGCCAGAGCGTCAGGCAATCGACCAGAACGACAGCACCGGGATTGGCGGCCTTTGCCACGGCTTCCGCCAGTGCGAAAGGCTCTTCAACTGTTTGCCAGCCATCGCCTGCACGATCAGCGCGGTGACGGGCGATGCGTTCGTGCATTTCGGCATCAAAGGCCTGTGCCGTGGCGATATAAATCCGTGTCGCTGCGCAATCGCACGCGAGTGCCTCGGCATGGGCGGATTTGCCGGACCGTGCGCCACCAAGCACAAAGGTGAGTTGGCGGCTCACTCCGGCGCGCTCCCGTCTTCAGGGGACCAGCCGGGAGGCGGAATGCGCGCGACGATGCCCTTGCGCAAGGCCTCCGGCCGCTGCTTCCAGGGCACGAAACCATGCGGTGCAGTACTGCATGCCTTTGCCATGCTGACGATTGCCTCCGCATCCTTTGCCGGATCAAGATCGCCAAAGACAAAGGTGTATCCACCCTCGGATGACAGGGTGACAGAACAGATGCGCTTGCAGACACTCAGGCATTGCGTGGGCCGGACGATAACGCCCTCGGTGCCCTCTGCCGATTGTACAAGGGCCTCGAACAAGGCTTTGCCGGGCGCGTTATCGCGCTCTGTTCCCGCCTCACGACAATGAATGCACACCGTAATAATGCTCGTTTTGACAGGGGCAGAAGCCATGTTCATCGTCTCACAGTTGCAGATTGGGCAGGATTGCGGGTTTCCCAACCCTGCCGTTCAAGTTCAGGAATGGTGGAACGGACCGCCGGCCAGCCAATGTTCAGATAGCCAACCAGATCCCAGTTTTCTGGAAGATCAAGGATTTGTGTGGCCTGTTCCGGCCTCAGGATCGACACCCAGCCGACACCAATGCCTTCGGCTTCTGCCGCAAGCCACAGCGTATGAATGGCACAGACCACAGAATCCCGCAGCGTCTGGGGCATGGTCTGGCGACCGAGACCTCGCCCCACAGGTGTTGCAAGATCACAGCAGACAGCCAGATGCACCGGGGCCTCGCGCATGCCCGATAACTTGAGCAGACGATAGGCCTCGCCTTGCGCATCCGGATAGCTGGCGGCGGCAAGGGCATTGCAATGCTCGAATTCAGCGATCATCGCCTGTCGCCGCACAGGGCTTTCAACCAGAACAAACCGCCAAGGTTGCGACAGTCCGACGGAAGGCGCAAGACAGGCCGTATCAAGCAACCGCGCGATCGTAGCCTCTGGCAGGGGATCAGTCGCGAATGACCTGACGTCTCGCCGCCAGCGCAGCAGTTCGTGCAAGGTTTCGCTCTGCAAGGCTCGCTTGCGCGCACGCATGGCGCCTTCAGCAGCGGAGTCCTGAAAGGGTGCAGAGTCTTGGCAGGGCTCAGAATGGCTGACAGATCTTTGCATTGGCATCGGATCAGGCCGCATCACAGGGATGCGCCAATAGGCCAGCCCTGATGACCGGGAACGGCATTTGTTCCCACAGAACGCACCAACCGTGCACCTCGCCGGTCAGCGCTCATCAGCAGCAGTGCATGAGCAGCCGGTCTCCTGGCTCACGGATCCCAGCACCGCCGCTTCCTTCCCAGGGCATAACCCCAGTGGACTGCTGCGCCGGTGCTCACCGTCTACAGTTGCGAGGGCAGCTGCGGATTGGAGCCAGCACAAGTGCCGTTGCTCCCACCGCATTCCCGTTTCACCCTGGTTGCCCAGAGAACTGCTCAAGCTACTGTCTTGGCAGCATCAAGAGACAAAATCAAACGGGAAACGAGTGAAGCTCTGGTTTGAATGCAGGGCAAGCGCTGCAGGCATTCTCCGAAGTCATCACAGTTTATAGGCCTTTTCCGCCAGCCGCCAGGCAAGATCAGCGGCAAGATCATGCGCTTCATCGTCATCAATGCGGTGTTCTGCCACCAGTCTGGCGAGGAAAGCGCAATCCGAACGGCGTGCCATATCATGGCGTGCCGGAATGGAGAGATAGGCGCGGGTATCGTCATTGAAACCGACAGTATTGGCAAAACCGGCGGTCTCTGTTGTCAGCTCGCGGAAGCGGCGCATGCCTTCCGGTGCATCGAAAAACCACCAGGCAGGACCAAGCTTCAGGGCCGGATAGACCCCCGCGAGCGGGGCCAGTTCCCGGCTGTAGGCCGTCTCGTCCAGCGTGAACAGGATGATGGTGAGGCCTGCCTCATGGCCCACCGCATCCAGCAGCGGTTTGAGCGCCCGGACGTAATCGGTCGCCGCCGGGATATCCGCTCCCTTGTCACGCCCGAACCGCGCGAACAATGCGGGACTGTGGTTGCGGAAAGAACCGGGATGCAGTTGCAAAACCAGCCCATCATCGAGGCTCATCTTTGCCATTTCCGTGATCATCTGACCACGGAAAGCATCCGCCTCTTCAGGAGAGACAGGCCCTGCAATGACCTTGGCAAATAACTTTTCCGCCTCTGATTCCGACAGGTTCAGCGTGCGCGCATTGGGATGTCCGTGGTCAGTCGCGGTTGCGCCATGCCGGATGAAGAACTGCCGCCGCAGGCGATGGGCGGCAAGATAGCCGCGCAGCGAGCCTGTGTCCTCGCCCGTGATCTCGCCAAGCCGCACGACATTGGCGCGAAAACCCTCATGCTCGGGATCCACCACAGCATCGGGCCGATAACAGGGAAGCACGCGGCCTTTCCAGCCCGAGGCCTGAATCGCGGCATGGTGAGACAGATCATCCAGCGCGCCATCAGTGGTCGAGATTGCCTTGATGCCGAAGCGCTCATACAGCGCGCGTGGCAGACAGGCGGGAGTGGCCAGCGCCTCCGCTATGCTGTCATAAAGCGCATCGGCATTGGCGCTGGAAAGCCGTTCGGTAATCCCGAAAATATCCTCCAGTGCATGCTCGAACCACAGCCGCGTGGGCGTGCCACGAAAAAGCGGCCAATGGTCAGCAAAAATCCGCCAGATGGCGCGCGGGTCCTGCTCGACCGGTCCGCCATCAACACGCGGCACACCGAGCTTTTCCAAGGGCACGCCCTGTGAATAGAGCATGCGGAACACATAATGATCCGGCTTCACAAAGAGCGAGGCGGGATCAGGAAAGGCTGCATTGGTTGCGTACCAGGCAGGGTCCGTGTGCCCGTGGGGGCTGACAATGGGAGCGGACTTTACGCCGGAATACAGCGCTCTCGCAATGGAGCGGGTGCGCTCATCGGCTGGAAAGAGCCTGTCAGGATGCAGGGCCATGGTTTTGATCCGGAAATGACGTCACGAACAGGGAGTGCTCGAAACAAAGCAGATCATTTCCTAGCATAAACTCTGCTCAGGACAGAGCCTGTTCGAAATCCGCAATCAGATCCTCGGGCTCCTCGATACCAACGGACAGGCGCAGAGTGCCCTCGCTAATGCCAAGGCTCGCGCGGGTTGCGGCATCGACATTGCGGTGCGTTGTGGTTGCGGGATGCGCGATGAGTGAGCGCGCCTCGCCCACATTGACCAGGTGCGAGAAAAGACGCAGCTTGGCGGTGACGCGCGCGGCAGCCTCGCGTCCACCCTTCAGCGTCACGGTATGGATCGATCCCATTCCCTGAGGCAGCAATGCGCCCGCAAGATTATGCCGGGGATGATCGGGCAAGCCAGGATGGCTGACCGCGGCCACGGCAGCGTGCTCTTTCAGAAACCGGTGCAAGGCCAGCGCATTGCTGCTGTGGCGTTGCATGCGCAGCGTCAGCGTCTCGCAGCCCGTGATCAGCATGAAGGCATTGGTCGGCGACAGGCAGGGGCCAAGTTCGCGCATGCCGACAAGTCGACAGGCGGCGGCAAACGGCCAGCCTGGATATTTTGTCATGACCTCGACACCGTCATAATCGGTGAATGGCTGCACGATCAGCGGATAGCGGTCGTCAATCCAGTGCCTGTTGCCACTATCGACGATAATGCCGCCGATGGCCGTGCCGTGACCGGACATGAATTTCGATGCGGAATGCCAGACGATATCCGCGCCGTGCTCAATGGGCCGCAGCAATGCTGGCGAGGCCAGGGTCGAATCAACGATCAGGGGAACATTGGCCGCGCGTGCAATTGCCGCCAGTGCCGGCAGATCCACCACATCGCCCGTAGGATTGATCAGCGCCTCGACGAAAATACCGCGTGTCTTCGGGGTGATCGCCTGCGCGATGCTCTCGCAATCATGCGCATCAACCCAGGCAACACTGATGCCGAACTGGCTCTCGAAGCGCTTGAGCAAACCCACCGTACCACCGAATACCTGCCGTGCGGCCACGACCTGATCTACACTGCGGCAGAGCGCCGTCATGATCATCAGCAACGCTGACTGGCCCGAAGCGCAGGCGATGGCGGATGCACCACCCTCAAGGGCCGCAATGCGCCGCTCGAAAGCGGCCACCGTCGGATTGCCGCTGCGGCCATAGGCATAGCCCACGCGGTCAAGCGCGAAGAGATCCGAGCCATGCTCAAGATCATCGAAGACATAACCGTTGGAATGGTAGATCGGCACTGTCCGCGCGCCGGTCGCAGGATCAGGCGCTGTTCCGGCATGGATCGCGAGAGTCGAAAGCTTGTGGGTCATGCGGTGTCTCTGGTCCTCACCCCATAGGGAAGAGTCAATCGGGGTTTCGCTTTTGCGCAGGAGGCTGATTCCAGGAGCCCGACAAACCCGGCATCCTGTCTTTCAGCACCGTCTGTTATGCCAGCGCCTGATCCAGATCAGCGATCAGATCCCCCGTATCCTCAAGACCAATCGACAGGCGAACGACTTCCGGGCCGGAACCCGCAATCCGTCTCTGTTCGTCGGTCAACTGGCGGTGGGTGGTGGAGGCCGGATGGATCACAAGGCTGCGTGTATCGCCGATATTGGCAAGATGCGAGAAAAGCTTGAGTTCCGTCACAAGCTTGACACCGGCGTCATAGCCTCCCTTGAGGCCAAGTGTGAAAACGCTGCCGGCGCCCTTGGGCGTGTATTGCTTGGCCAGCGCATGATACTTGTCCGCCGGAAGGCCGGGATAACTCACCCAATCCACCGCTTTGTGGCTGGCGAGATGCTTTGCCACCACCAGCGCGTTGTCGCAATGGCGCTGCATGCGCAAGGGTAGCGTTTCGATGCCTTGCAGGATCATGAAGGCGTTGAATGGCGAAAGGGCAGGCCCGAGATCACGCAGGCCAAGCACGCGGCAGGCGATGGCAAAGGCGAAGTTTCCAAAGGTTTCGCCCAGCACCATCTGGCCATATTCGGGGCGCGGTTGCGATATCGAAGGATAACGGCCAGATTTGATCCAGTCGAACTTGCCGCCATCAACGATGATGCCGCCGATGGAATTGCCATGGCCGCCGAGAAATTTCGTCAGCGAATGCACGACGATATGCGCGCCATGCTCGAAGGGCCGGATCAGATAGGGTGACGCCATCGTGTTATCGACGATCAGGGGAATGCCCGCCTTGTCCGCGATCTTCGCCAGCGCCGCGATATCAACGATAACGCCGCCGGGATTGGCGATGGATTCCACGAAGATCGCCTGGGTCTTGGGCGTGATCGCCCGTTCAAAGGTGGAAAGATCATCGCTGTCCGCCCAGACGACGTTCCAGCCAAATTTCTTGTAAGCGTGATTGAACTGATTGATGGAACCGCCGTAGAGTTTCTTGGCCGCAATGAATTCATCACCCGGCTCCAGCAGCGTGTGAAACACCAGATGCTCCGCCGCATGGCCTGATGCCACCGCAAGCGCCGCCGTGCCGCCTTCCAGCGCCGCAACGCGCTCTTCCAGTACCGCGCAAGTGGGATTGCCGATGCGGGTGTAGATATTGCCAAAGGCCTGGAGACCAAACAGCGATGCGGCATGGTCCACGTCATCAAACACGAAGGACGATGTCTGATAAATCGGCGTTGCCCGTGCGCCCGTGGTGGGATCAGGTGTTGCGCCCGCATGAATGGCGAGAGTGGCGAAACCGGGAAGACGCTCGGTCATGGAGAAACTCCTGTCAGTGGTTGATGGGTTTAAGGGCAGATCGTCCGCTTTGTCAATCCAATCGTTCTTTAAAAAGGACGAAATTTTTATTATTAAGGATACTTCTAATTGCATTCATCAAATAGTATTCACATTAGATTTTACTTATCTATTATCGCTTATTTCTACATTAACAGACAGTATGGGAGGTCACTAAGATGTGGCCATTCAAATCAAAACCGATCATTGATGTTGATGCAGTCGAATGGCAGTTCGAGTGTTTTGAATGGTTACTTAAGGAATATGGAGCTGATATTCCAATCACTTCAAGACAACTGGTTCTTCCTAAGGCTAGGTTTTTTCCTACGGAAAATGAAAAGGGGCATGCGCTAGCTCAAAGACTGTTTGATGCCGTGAAAACTTACGCTGGTTTGAGCGACTGGCCCGTCACACTCGTCGCAGATGCACCAACACCCGAATATGAAGCCGGAACTTACGCGCCCCAACCCCTTAAATACGCCGCAGGAACTTTCTCTATTAGGGCTGACGGGATTCGCGAAATATCTTATCAGCCAAGGCTACTCAAGGAACCACAACAACTGATAGCCACATTTGCACATGAGTTGGCGCATCTTGTGATCGCCCATGCTACCACACAGGCACCATGCGCTAACGATGAAATCGAGTTTCTAACTGACTTGACGGCTGTTTATCTCGGATTCGGCGTTTTCCTTTCAAATTCTGTATTTAATTTCAAATCTATTCATGACTTGGGCGGAGGCGGCACTGCATGGTCCTATTCTCGAACGGGATATCTACCTGAGAATGACCTTGTGCATGCAACAGCTATATTCTTGAAGCTAAGCGGCGAAAATGCCTATGATGCCGTCACTTATCTGAAGCCTGGATTGGGGCGTACGCTAAGGAAATGCCTTATTGAACTGAAGGACAAAACAGCTTCACTGGAAGCGCTTGCTGACAATCCACCACCCTCGTCATACACGCCAGATGAAGAGATTGTTTAATCAATTTCAAATGCCGCTAGTCTGTCAACCACATTCCTACCAATTTCGACAAAGGTAGCGGCGGAATTAAAATCTGGTACATCGAAACAATGGTCTGGACTGAACATTTCGGTTCAACTGACTAGGATCAAATAGCATCTTTTCGAATCAAACATTACGTCTCGTGATTAGCGTCCAGTGACTACATCCACTACATGTTATGGTCATACAGGCTACGAGTCAAAATTTGCTGCCATCACATAAACTCCCCTGGAATGATCGAGCCGGACGGTTTTCGGCGCTGCGGCTCGCGGCATTTTGCGGCGTGATTGCGCCTGCGCTGTGGCTCGCCCAGCTGACAATCATGGGCAATCTCGGCTCGAAACCACTGACGGCGGCCATTCATTTCACCGGCGATTGGGCCGTGCGGATTCTGCTCCTGTCGCTTCTGGTGACGCCGCTGCGCCAGTTGCTGCACTGGCCGCAGCTCATCGCCGTGCGGCGCATGATCGGTGTTTCCGCCCTGCTGTATGTCGTGCTCCATCTTGGTCTCTACACGGCGGAGCAGGCATTTGATCTTGCCAAGGTGGCAAGCGAAATCATCCGGCGCTTTTACCTCACGATCGGCTTTGTTGCCCTGCTGGGGTTGATAGCACTTGGTGCCACATCAACGGATGGCATGATCCGCCGAATGGGCGCCTTGCGCTGGAGCCAGTTGCACAGGCTCACCTATGCTATCAGCCTGCTGAGCCTGCTGCATTTTTTCCTGCAATCAAAAATCGATGTGACGCAGCCCGTGCTGATGACGGGATTCTTTTTCTGGCTCATGGGTTTTCGCCTGCTGCGAAAATTCGAAATCCCCGCCGGTTTTCTTTCCCTTGCGGGCCTCGCGGTGGTTGTGGGATTGCTGACTGTCATCATTGAAGCTGTCTGGTATGGGACCATGACAGGCATACCGGCGTCGCGGGTGCTGGCGGCCAATCTTGACTTCAGCTATTCTATACGTCCCGCATGGTGGGTGCTGGCGGCAGGGCTGGCGATGATTGCCCTTCACCTGGCGCGCATGGGTGCATCCGCTGACCGCGGTCGACGGAATGCCATCGAAACCGTTCTAACCCCGTGAGCACCGGAAGCTTGCAATGTCCTGGTTCAAAAACCTTTTTCGTTCCGAAGGAAACTCCGTCATGAGCACCATCGAAAAAACCTTTCCCGTCACCAGGACCGACGCCGAGTGGCGGGCGCAACTGACGTCCGAGCAATATGCAGTCTTGCGCGGACATGGCACCGAACGGCCCGGCAGCTGCGCGCTCAACCATGAAAAGCGGGCAGGTACATTCAGCTGCATTGGCTGTGGGCAGGATCTGTTCGTGGCGAGCAAGAAATTCGAGAGCGGGACCGGCTGGCCCAGCTTCGATCAACCGGTTGAGGGCTCTGTGGAAACCACGGTTGACCGAAAATTCGGCATGGTGCGCACAGAAGTGCATTGCAGCCAATGCGGAGGCCATCTCGGCCATGTCTTCCCGGATGGTCCGCCACCCACGGGGCTGCGCTATTGCATCAACGGCGTGGCACTGGATTTCAAACCGAAGCTGTAGGCGGCGCTCAAGGGGAAGTATCCTGAAGGGCAATGCCCTTGCTGTCCTTTGCCAGCCACTCTATAATCGGATTATCTCGTCGGGGTGCCTCCGGCTGAACAGCGCAAGCTTTTCTGCCAAGGGCTGAGAAACATCCGGAAGCCACAAGCCTCCGGGGTTAACCCGCCGAACCTGATCCGGGTCATGCCGGCGGAGGAATCGAGATGTCACTGACGACGGACCGCCGTAACACGGCTGATCCCATTGCCTTGATCGCAAGCCTTCCTGCGAGGGGGATGCTTTTGTTGCTGAAACCGCAGTTCCTTGCCCTTGCAGGGGCATTGCTGCTCTGGGAAACATCGGTTTGGTTTTTCCAGCTCCCGCTCTGGTATCTGCCTGCACCCAGCCATCTTGCGGTTACGTTTTTTGGTAATCTGCCCTACATCCTGCCCAATGCCGGTGTGACAGCGCTTGAAACAGTGCTCGGCTTCATCGTCGGTGTCAGCATTGGAATGGCACTTGCGCTGGCGATGGGCGCATCGCGCTGGTGGGCGGAAGCACTTGCGCCACTGACTGTCGTCAGCCAGGCGATTCCGTTCCTGGCGCTCGCCCCTCTGATGATGATCTGGTTCGGCTTTGGCATGACTTCGAAAATCGCCATGGCGGCGATTGTCATCTTTTTCTCCGTCACTGCCGCCTTCTATGATGGTTTGCGACGGGCAGATGAGAATCTCGTTGATCTCGCCCGGCTCTACGGCGCGAGCAATCGACAAATCCTGTTCAATATCCGGGTTCCCGCCGCCCTGCCCCAACTCTGCACCGGGCTGAAGCTTGCTGCGGCTTATGCGCCGATGGGTGCGATTGCGGGCGAATGGGTGGGGTCTGATGGCGGCCTGGGCATCATGATGACCTATCACAACGCCCGCATGCAGACCGATATGGTCTTCGCCGCGATGATCGTGATCATTGCCTTCTGCCTCTTCACATGGCTGCTGATGTCGCTGTTCACGCGGTATCTGCTGCGCAATTTCCCCGATACGCTCGCATCACGGGCATGAACCAGATGTATTTGACCCCAAGGAGAACTTCATGATTCACCGTGTTTTCACCACCCTGATGTTCGGGTTGACGCTTCTGTTTGCCGCGCCGGCCTTTGCCCAACCAGCGGATAAGCTGACCTTGCTGCTCGACTGGTTCGTCAACCCGGATCACGCACCGATCATCGTCGCCAAGGAGCGTGGGCTGTTTGCAAAACGCGGTCTTGATGTGCAGCTCGTGGAGCCTTCAGATCCTTCCGCGCCGCCACGCCTCATCGCGGCCGGACAGGGCGACATCGCCGTCAGCTACCAGCCGAGCTACACCCGCGCCGTGGCCAACAAAATCCCCGTGATCCGCATCGGTACCCTGGTGGCAACCCCTCTGAACACACTGACGGTTCTCGCTGACGGACCCATCAAGACACTCGCTGACCTGAGGGGCAAGACCATCGGTTATTCCGGCTCGGGTATCCATGACATGATGCTTAAAGCCATGCTGAAGAGTGTCGGCATGACCGAAGCCGACGTGAAGCTGGTCAATGTCAATTTCGCGCTCAGCATCGCGCTGGTTTCAGGGCGGGCCGATGCCATCATTGGCGGCTTCCGCAATTTCGAAGGCACCGAGATCGAGATCGCAGGCAAGAAACCGAAAATGTTCTTCCCCGAGGAGCACGGCGTTCCCGCCTATGACGAGCTGATCTATATTGCCAAGGAAGATCGCTTCGGCGACCCCAAGTTCGACAAGTTCCTTGCCGCCATCGAGGAAGCCACCATGATTCTGTTCAATGATCCCGAAGGAACCTGGCAGAGCTTCATCAAGGCCTATCCCAAGCTTGACGACCGCCTCAACAAGCAGGCCTGGGCGGATACATTGCGCCGCTTCCAGGCCGCTCCCAAAGCCGTCGATGCAGAACGCTATCTGACGATTGCCCGTTTCATGAAGGACGCTGGAATCATCAAGGAAATCGAGACGGTCGAACGCTATATCGGCAAGCGCTGAGGTCCTGAAGGCGGTGATATGATCATCGCGGAGGGCTTTGGCCCCCTTCCGCATGTTTAAATCTGTCCATTGTGTGGTTTTCGGGCTTTACCGATATGGTTAACAAACCCTAAATAGCACAATGACAACCAAGACCATTCGCCTCAGGGTTGCTGAGGCCGACGATGCTGAAGGCATCGCCGGCGTTCATGACGCGGCCTGGATGGAAGCGTATCGCGGCATCATTCCGGGCGCTGATCTTGAACGCATGGTTCAGCGCCGTGGCACGAACTGGTGGAGAAATGCCATCCAGCGTGGCAGCCGCATCGCGGTGCTCGATTTCAGTGACCAGATCGCGGGCTACGCCAGTTATGGACGCAACCGGGCAATTTCACTGCCGTATAGGGGCGAGATATTCGAGATTTACCTGAAGCCGGAGTTTCAGGGGCTGGGCTTTGGCCGGCGTCTTTTTTCCGCCGCGCAGCGGGAACTGAACAATCACGGCTTGACCTCGATGGTCGTCTGGTCGCTGGCGGATAACGAGCGTGCGATCCATTTCTACGAGCATCTGGGCGGCTTCCTTGTGGGCCGGGCCCACGAAACCTTCGGTGATGTCTCCCGGGAGCGGCTCGCCTTCGGCTGGCGATAAGGTCGTTTACTTTTCCGACGTAATGTCGAGATCAGATCATCATAGGGTGTGTTGACACCATGTTACAGCTGATTGGACTTTCCCATCTTGCCAACAAGGAACTGTTCCTTCTGGCTTTGATTGCGACCTGTGCTTCTTTTGCCGTGGGCTGGATCATGGATCTGATCATGCGCAATGTCGGTTTCGGAAATTTCGGCAACACCTTCATCTGCCTGATGGGCATTCTTGGTGGCCTGTTTCTCTACAACCGTTTTTACGGTCGCCTCGCCTCACCGGATATCGCAATGGTCATGATCTTCGTCATTGGCGCGGTGATGATTCTGCTGGTGATCCTGTCGATCACCCGCAGATTCCTGAGGATGTAACATCCCTGAACGGAAATCAGTTCAGCTTCTCCAGTGCCTTGATCACGGCATCACCCATCTCGGTCGTACCCACCGCATTCTGGCCCTTGGACGCGATATCCTTGGTACGAATGCCGTCCGCCAGCACCTGCGCCATTGCCTTGTCCAGCAGATCAGCCGCCTCGCCCAGCCCGAAGGAATAGCGCAGCGCCATGGCGAATGAACCAAACATGGCGAGCGGATTGGCGAGGCCCTTGCCCGCGATATCCGGTGCGGAACCGTGGACAGGCTCGTAAAGCGCCTTGCGCTTGCCGGTTTTCGCATCCGGCGCACCAAGAGAAGCGGATGGCAGCATGCCAAGCGAGCCGGTCAGCATTGCAGCCACATCCGACAGCATGTCACCAAAGAGGTTGTCGCAAACAATCACATCATATTGCTTGGGCCAGCGCACGAGCTGCATGCCGCAGGCATCCGCCAGATGGTGCTCCAGCTCGACATCCTTGTATTCACGCTCATGCAGTGCCGTCACGACCTTTTTCCACAAGACGCCGGAGCGCATGACGTTGTGCTTCTCGGTCGATGTCACCTTGTTGCGGCGGACCCTGGCGAGATCAAACGCCACGCGGGCAATGCGCTCGATTTCATGGGTAGTGTAGACTTGGGTATCGACGGCGCGCTGCTCGCCATTCTCCAACGTGACAATTTCCTTGGGCTCGCCGAAATAGACCCCGCCGGTCAATTCGCGCACGATCATGATGTCGAGACCTTCAACGATCTCAGGCTTGAGGGAGGAGGCGGAAGCCAGTGCGGGATAGCAGACAGCAGGGCGCAGATTGGCGAAAAGCTCCATATCCTTGCGCAATCTGAGCAGGCCCGCCTCGGGACGCGCATGGTAGGGTACATCCGCCCATTGCGGGCCGCCTACCGCACCAAACAGCACGGCATCCGCCGCCTGCGCCCGCGCCATGGCAGCGTCTGAAATCGCCACCTTATGGGCGTCATAGGCTGCGCCACCGACAAGATCCTTCTCGGTATTGAAGCGTGCAATGCCCGCCTTGCTGAACCAGCCCGCAAGCTTCTCCACCTCTTTTGCCACTTCTGGGCCAATGCCGTCGCCGGGGAGGAGCAGAAGGTTATACGTCGCCATGAATGTACCTGCTGGTTAACCACGCTCCTGCGCGGTCTTGAATCAACGCTTGCCTAAAGCGTGATTTTCCATGGCGCAAGTGCATGATCCGATTCGTCGCTGATTCGTTCGTGCTTTGGTTTGAAACGGGGGGCTGCCGCTCAGAACGGCACAGCTCTTGAGCCGCTGTATTCATTGTTTGTGAACAGAAAATGCCTGTTTTTCAGGCAGAAATCCCTATTCAACCACGATACGCGGTGCGGCCTTGCGGGCGGTTCCTGCCTCAAGTCCCTGCCAGATCATGCGCGCAATGCTACGGTAGGTTTTCGAATGGCTGCTGTCAGGTGCTGTGACCACGACCGGCATGCCGCTGTCCGCTCGTTCGCGAATCTCCATATGCAGCGGAATTTCGCCCAGAAAGGGCACGTTGATACGGGAGGCTTCATCCCTTGCGCCGCCGTGGCCGAAGATATTCGAACGCGTACCGCAGGACGGGCAGAGAAAATAACTCATGTTCTCGATGATTCCCAGAATCGGCACATTCACCTTCTGGAACATGGCGACGCCACGTCTGGCGTCGATCAGCGCCAGATCCTGCGGGGTCGAGACAATCACCGCCCCGGCCAGCGGCACGGACTGGCTCATGGTCAGCTGGGCATCGCCGGTGCCGGGCGGCATATCGACCACCAGAACATCAAGATCACCCCAGTCGACATCGCGCAACATCTGGTTGAGTGCGGAAATCACCATCGGGCCGCGCCAGATCATGGCGGTGTCTTCCTCCACAAGAAAGCCGATGGACATGACCTTGCAGCCGTAGCCCTCCATCGGGATCAGCGTGCGTCCGGTCTTGATTTTTGGACGCCCCCGAATACCGAACAGCTTGGGCATGGATGGACCATAGATATCCGC
Source organism: Hyphomicrobiales bacterium (assembly GCA_031401875.1). Classification (GTDB taxonomy): domain Bacteria; phylum Pseudomonadota; class Alphaproteobacteria; order Rhizobiales; family Beijerinckiaceae; genus JADCCX01. The sequence goes on from JANNRX010000208.1 coordinate 24,085, forward strand.
ATCCAGAACGCCGACACGCAGGCCTTCGGCGGCAAAGCCGAGGGCAAGATTGCAGGCCGTCGTCGACTTGCCGACACCGCCCTTGCCTGAAGCAACAGCGATAATATGCTTGACGCCTGGAGGACCGGAGACTGTGCTTGCAGCTTGTGCCTTCGGCCCCAGCTGGGGCGCATTGCCTGCGGGGGAAGAGCCTTTCGGTTTTTCAGCCGTCAGCGTCACCAGGGCGCCGGCAGCGCCCGGCAGCGCCTTGACTGCGTCCTCCGCAGCCTTGCGCAGGCTCTCGAACCCGCCGGCGCGGGACGGATCCACGGCGATGGAAAAATAGACCTTGGCCTGATGGATGACGATATCGGACAGTGCGCCCGATTGCGGCAGCGGCGTTGCGCCATCAGGGCCGGCCAGCGCCGCCAGCGCTTTCAGGACATCATCACGATTAATCATTGGTTTATCCCTGCAGTCGCAAGACGCGTGTCAGGCTTCCCTTATCGTCTGGCGTGGCGAGGTCAATGCACATGAACGACGTAACGCCAATGATGCCCGCCGATCATGCCTCCGCAGAGCCGCCGACCTGCTCGGCAAAGCGTTCAAAGAACTGATCCGCCAGGCGCTTGGCAACACCGTCAATCAGACGCGCGCCGAGCTGCGCGATCTTGCCGCCGACATGCGCTTCCACATCATAGGACATGATCGTACCGGTTTCCGATGGCCGCAGATGCACCTTGGCTCCCCCTTTGGCAAAGCCTGCGATACCGCCTTGTCCTTCGCCTGAAATCGTATAGCCGTTTGGTGCGTCGATTTCAGAAAGCATGACGTGCCCGCTGAACTTGGCTGAAACCGGGCCGATCTTGAGCTTGGCCGTCGCTACAAATTCTGTATCAGAGACCTTTTCAAGGCTTTCACAGCCCGGAATGCAGGCTTTGAGGACCTCGGGATCATTCAGCCTGGCCCAGACCACCGCCTGAGATGCTGCCAGTGCGACTTCGCCTGTCATTGTCATTGCCATTGTCGCTTCTCCATCCCTTATCGCGCCTTAGATCACGTCGCATTTTGATTGTTTGATCAAAATTCGAAAAACGTGATCTACACCATATACTTAGAGCATGTCGTTATCGAATAACCGGTTCCCACTTATTCGCGACATGCTCTAGATACTGGAAATCTGGCCGCCATCCACGCGCAAGACCGAGCCTGTGGTGAACGATGCCTCGGTGCTGGCCAGAAACAGGGCGGCTGCGGCAAATTCTTCCGGCGTGCCATAGCGACCAGCAGGAATACGGCCCATGGCTTCCGCACGAATCTGGTCCTGCGTTTTGCCGGTTCGACCTGCCGCTCCCTTGTCGATCTGATCGACCCTGTCGGTCTGGATACGGCCCGGCGCGATGGCATTCACGGTCACGCCATATTTTGCCACTTCATTGGAGACGCTCTTGCCCCAACCGATCATGGCTGGCCTGATGGTGTTGGACATGCCCAGATTGGGAATCGGCTGGATAACGCCCGATGACACAACAGAAATGATGCGGCCGAATTGCCGCTCCATCATGCCGGGCAACGCGTGATCCGCCATGCGCACCAAGCCGACAAACATCGTATTCCATTGCTGCTGCCAGGATTCGGACGAAACACCCATGGCAGAACCAGGTGGCGGGCCACCGCTGTTGAGCACGAGAATATCAATGCCACCGCCCATGGCCAGCTCTGCACCCGCAAAAACACCGTCAATTGCGTCAAAATCACCTGTATCGAGAGAAAAGCCGACAGCATTCACGCCAAGGCTTGCCGCTGCATCACCGGCATCTTCCGGCTTGCGACCTGTCACCGCGACTTGTGCACCTGCGCCGATAAAGGCTTTGGCAATGCCGTATCCAATGCCGCGGGTCGCGCCCATTACCAGCGCCCTGCGGCCTGTCAAATCGAATGTCATTGCCGTTCTGATCCTCTTCCCACGTTGGGCCAATCGCCTGCATCAAGCACGGATCTTGCCCTATCCGCAACCAGTCGCCATATCTTGTTGCACAGAAACAGAGGACATTCCGATGACCAGCGACAGACCCGGAACGCGCTTCAGCAAAGCAGAGATGACGGCCATGCGCCGCGCCGCGCGGGATGAATCGGGTATTCTCGGCGAATTCTGGGCCCGCATGAAAGCCATCGGGCGCAAAGTTCCTTTCGCCAGGGATATGCTGGCGGCTGTCTATTGCGCCATCGATCCCGTTACGCCGACACGGGTCAAAATGCTGATTCTGGGAGCGATCGCCTATTTTGTCATGCCAATCGACGGGATTCCTGATCTCCTGCCTCTGATTGGTCTCACCGATGACGCTGCGGTGATCGGTGCCACCATTGCGGCTATCCGTGGGCATATGCGCGATGAGCATTGGCAAAAGGCGCAGGAGTTCCTGAATCCCGACAATGTCTACACCAAGGATCGCGAGACCTGAAGCGGGCGGCTTGCACGGCGATTATGTCGCCTCGACCACGCCCTTTGCCTCCAGCGCACGGCGCAACCGTGTGAAACCCAGGCGAATGCGGGATTTAACCGTCCCAAGCGGCAGCCCCGTCCGCTCCGCAATCGCGCTGTGAGAGAGGCTTTCGTAGAACGCGAGCCTGACGAGGCTGAGCTGTTCCTCCGGCAATTCCTTGATGGCGGCCCGCAGAATATCCTCCCGGCGCTGGGTGTCGACAGCACTGCCCATTTCGAGGGTGTCCGCCATCGTATCAAAGGCCGAATCCATCGGATCCCTGTAATCGAGCCTGTCACGCCTCAGGGCATCGATGCGGCGGTTGCGCGCAATGCGGTAAAGCCAGGTGCCAACCGAAGATTTGTCTGGATCAAACAGGTGAGCCTTGCGCCAGAGCGTTGTCATCACATCCTGGGACACTTCCTCAGCCATGCTTCTGTCGGAGCCAAGGCGGATCAGATAGGCTTCAAGGCGTGGCACAAAATAGTCGAAAAGCTGTGTGAAAGCATCGCGGTCACGCCTTTGCGCTACCGCCACCATCAATGCCGCCCATTCGGCATGCTTGACCAATTCACAGGATTCCTTATGCGGTTGAACCGTCTGGGTGGAAAAACACCTTACCCCAGCAGCAATTGCGTCTGTTTGTTCTGGTAAAATTCACTCATGATATCTTATCTGCAGAGAGCTCATCTGGATATGGCGTTTTACATCCGCAAAAATAAAAATCATCATGTCTGAAATTTGCCCTGATCGTGAAACTTTGTAAGGAAGCTTATGCAGCTTGACCGTGTTGTGAGTTTAATAATGATTCGACGTTTGATCACTGTGTGTATTCTGGTCGGTCCGCTTGTGGCCGCGATGACCAATGGCGCGATGGCCCAGCAGCGCAAAGCAACACGCGCTGCCGGAAATGCCCTCGAGATTGGCAAGGCCGGCGCATGGGGCATCTTTACCAGCGGGGAAGGCAGGGCAAAAACCTGCTTTATCATGTCGCAGCCTGCGGAACGCCTGCCCAAAGGGCTGAACCGTGATCCTGCGAACATGTTCATCTCGATGCGGCAGGGTGAAGCCGCCAAGCAGGAATTCTCAATGCTGACGGGCTATCCTGTCAAACCATTGACGGAGGCGCAGATCAATGTCGGTGCAGTTTCCTTTGTTGCCGTCAGCCAGAATACCAATATCTGGCTGAAAAACCCGGCTGAGGAAGGACGTCTCGTCGGCGAATTGCGAAAAGCGCCTTTCCTGACTGTCAAAGGCACATCGCTGAAGGGCAACGAGACGACCGACCGTTACCCGCTGACGGGCTTCGGACAGGCGCTTGAGCGTGCGCAGAAGGAATGCACGTAAAGCGGATGCACTGACGCTGTTTCCATGCTAATTGCGCCGTCATGTCTGAAATAAACATCCCTGAACGGCCTTCCATCGCTTCCGAGACAGCGCAGGTTTTGCTTGAGAAAACTGCTTTTGCGAAGCCTTCCCTGGCGGGACTGACGCGCGCTGCTCTCGCCGAGAAACTGGGCGAGATCGATGTGCCGCTCAAGGACCAGCGCATGCGCGTGTCGCAGCTCTGGCACTGGATCTACGTGCGCGGCTCCGTGCATTTCGACGAGATGACCAATGTCTCGAAAGCATTGCGCGCCAGGCTCGCGGAAACCTACACGCTTGAGCGTCCTTCCGTCGTGACGGAGCAGGTGAGCCAGGATGGCACCCGCAAATGGCTGATCCGGCTGGCATCGACAGGCAAATTTGATCGCGGTTCCGAGGTGGAATGCGTTTATATCCCCGAGGCCGGTCGTGGAACGCTCTGTGTTTCCAGTCAGGTCGGATGCACACTGAACTGCTCGTTCTGTCATACAGGCACGCAGAAACTGGTGCGTAATCTCACGGCGGCTGAAATTGTGGCCCAGGTGATGATCGCCCGCGACAGACTCGGTGACTATCCCGGACAGGCCTCGCCAGAAGGGGCTTTCGTGCCCAAGGAAGGCAGCCGCTTTGTCTCGAATGTCGTGTTCATGGGCATGGGTGAGCCGCTTTACAATTTCGACAATGTCCGTGATGCCATTCATGTCCTGACAGATCAGGAAGGCCTGCAACTCTCGCGTCGGCGCATCACTGTTTCCACGTCGGGCGTCGTGCCAGAAATTGGCCCGCTCGGGGAGCAAGCCAATACAATGCTCGCGATCTCGCTGCATGCGGTCAATGATCCGCTCAGGGATGTTCTGGTGCCACTGAACAAGAAATATCCAATCGCGGAGCTGCTGGAAGCGTGCCGTACGTATCCGGGCGTTTCCAATGCCAAGCGCATCACGTTTGAATATGTCATGCTCAAGGGCATCAATGACAGCCTTGCCGAAGCCAAACAGCTGGTGCGCCTGCTCAAAGGTATTCCGGCAAAAATAAATCTGATTCCCTTCAATCCGTGGCCTGGTTCACACTATGAATGCTCGGACTGGGACAGGATCGAGACTTTCTCGGATTATGTCTTCAATGCGGGATATTCTTCCCCCGTGCGGACACCCCGTGGCCGCGATATCCTTGCGGCTTGCGGGCAATTGAAAAGCGAGACAGAAAAGCTGCGAGCCCGCGCCCGGATGATGCTGGAATCCGGCATTGGAGCGGAAGGCATTTACGCCGCAGCAAGCGCAGAGGACTAAGGAACAATGCGATTTCTGGTGCGGTTGTTCATCCTGATCCCGCTTGGTATTTTGCTTGCCGCTTTCTCAGCCGGTGCCTTTCTGGTGATTGCAGGGGTGGTGCAACCGCATATTGGCGGAGCGATCACGGACGGGGCGATTACTACCATCCGGACCCTTTTTGACAGCCTGCTTCAGGAAGGCGAAGCAATCGACCGGTTCGGACGGCTGGCGCAAGGACTGACGACACTCATGCTGGCAGTGGTATTTCTGCCTGTCGCCCTCATCGCGGCAGTATCGGAAGTCTTCAATCTTCGCTGGTGGTTGCCGCAAGCCGCGGGTGCCGCGATGCTCACTGCACTCCTGCCCTGGGCCGTTCTGCCAGAAATGATGAGCGGAACGCCCCTCGCCTCCGCGCTGACCGGGCTGCTGGCTGCCACAGGTGCCTTGTCCGGTTCCATCTACTGGATGGTCGCTGGGCGTTCCGCCGGTGCTGATCCATTGACAGTCGAAGACCGGGCAACGGTGCATGCACCACGCCGCAAGCTATAAAAACGTAAAACTATCCGCCTGTTTCAGAGTTTTTTGCTGCAATCCGCTCCGACAAGGTATCGATCTCGCTGACCACTCGCTCTGTATCGGCGTGATGGGGAACATGACCGACGCCGGGCAGGATGACGATCCTGACATCCGGCAATTGTCGCGCCAGGGCCTGACTGTGAATGGACGTGCTGACGGTCGTGTCCTGCTCGCCCGCGATAAGGACCGTCGGTGCCGTGATTTCCGCGTACCGTGCGTTTTGCGCACTGACATGGGCATGCAACGCTGCCACATCCTCGGCATTGGCCCTGAAACTTGCCGGGCGCAGCATGAGACGCAAAGCCGTTGCCTTGACATATCCCTCAGGAGCAACCTGGGGATGGAAAACACCGCGAAGACCGGCCTCCATCGAAAAGGCAGCGCCCGGAACCGCCATGATGCTGGAGAAGAGCCAGCCAAAAACCGGCGTACTCGCGGGATGGTAATACCAGGCGATACCGCCAGGCCATGGGTGGCTGACAGCACCCAGCAAAACGAGGCCCGCCACATGCCGGGGGTGATCCATGGCCAATGAGGTTGCCACCGCTCCGGCAAAAGAATGTGCCACAATGATCGCGCGTGGTGCACCTGCGGCCGTCATTGCTTCGCTGATCAAGGCCGCCTGCCGTGCGGGAGATGCATCGGCCCTGCCGCCAGGACGATCACTATGGCCATGTCCGGGGCGGTCAATTGCAAGGATACGATAACGCTGCCGCAAAAACGGCTCAAGGGGCAATGTCAGTGCCAGATGATTGCTGGATGCTCCGTGAATGAGCACAAGGGTGCGCTCCGGCGGAGCATCGCGCGGCCCTATGTCGCGCATATGCAAGCGCCCACCGGATACGGGCACGAAAACACCAGCAGGCGGATGCTCGGAACGAATTCTGGCCACGACAAATTGCGTCCATGCGGCACTCAGCAAGAGAAGGGCGACCACGC